>NZ_JAPCJA010000105.1:0-5055 GCF_027707745.1 Aeromonas sp. QDB23 | reverse complement strand
GGTCCTGCATCGAGAAAACCGACTACCCGTTCCCGGAGGAGTTGGTGCTGTCAACACCGTCCCGGTGAACGGTTACGAAGGTGGCCTATCGGCAGCCCCCTAAGGGGCGCATTACCGACCTGGTTATCGACTCGACGGGTCTGAAAGTGTTTGGTGAAGGCGAGTAGAAAGTCAGAAAACACGGAGCTGAGAAACGTCGAGTTTGGCGCAAGTTGCATCTGGCGGTAGATCCGGTGACTCACGATATCGTGGCGGCAGAAGTGTCGCAGGAGAATGTGCATGACGCAGAGGTGTTGCCGACCTTGCTCAATCCTCTGCGTCACAAGCTGGGGCGTGTTTACGCGGATGGCGCCTATGACAGCAAAGCCTGCCATCGGTTGATTGCGCGTAAAGGGGCGACGGCGTGTATCCCGCCTCGCAAGAACGAAGGGCTATGGAAAAAGGGCCATCCGAGAAATGGGCCCGTGCTGGTGATGCGCAAGGAAGGGCTGGCGCACTGGAAGAAGATAACGGGGTATCACCGTCGTTTGCTGGCAGAGAAAGCTATGTTCCGGTTCAAACAGTTAATGGCAGGCCAAATCACCCTGCGAAAATACAATGGTCAAGTGGGAGAAGTGATGGCGTATGTGAGCGCGATAAACAAACTGAATACCCTTGGCTTACCTGTCAGAAAGCCCCGAGTGTAGCGGTCACCCGGGGCTGGGGAAGTCATGACTTGCTGGCTGATTTGGGCAACAACGCCGCTCCCCAGCCGAACGGCATGTGATGTCGTCCACAGAAGCCTTGAATCGGTTTCATAGAAGAACCGGGATATGTTGAGCACTATGGTCGATCGATGATGCGCACCTTTGAGAGTTACCGATAGGCCACTTTCACCATGAAGAAATACTTGCTGACACAGCGATAGTTCGGCGTACACAGTTTCACGTGTATCAAGACGACCAGGGGGGCGAATGGTTCCTTGGTTGCTTGCAGCACCTGATGAGAAATTACCCATGAGCAACATGAAGCTGTAAAGGGTCTGGCCGGTGTAGAGCTGCCAGAGGCCAATGATAGCAATGTGAGAACAGGGGGCATCACAGCGGTATCAACTTAGAAGGTGATAGAAAGACAGTTAATCAGAAACCCGTTAATACCTTAGTGTGACGGGTTGTAACCATGATACTGATTTGAAGAAGATAGGGCTCTATACGAGCCACATCCGTTTGAGCAGTAACATCCCCCATGGTAAAGTGGCTCCATTGTGAGAGTTTGCTCTCTATCCTTTTGGTACAAAGAGATTTTTTCATGTTAACAGGCAAAATACGCAATCAAATCGACCAAGTGTGGACCATGTTCTGGACTGGCGGGGTTACCAATCCCATCTCGGTCATTGAGCAAATCTCTTATCTGCTGTTTATTCGCCGCTTAGACGAGCTGCAACGCACTGCCGAGCGTCGCGCACAAGCCACCGGCATTGCTGTGGCTAACCCAACCTTTGGCGCTCATGAGCAAGCGCTGCGCTGGAGTAATTTTAAAGATAAAGACCCCAACGTGATGATGGAAATCGTGCGTGACAAGGTGTTTCCCAAAATCAAAACCTTGCACCATGAAGGCAGCTTTGCAGAACACATGAAAGACGCCATCTTCATTATCCCTTCCGCCAAGTTGCTGTCACAAGTGGTCGATTTGCTCAACGCCATCAACATGGACGACAAAGATACCAAGGGTGACTTGTACGAATATCTGCTTAGCAAATTGCAGCAGTCGGGTGTCAACGGCCAGTTCCGAACGCCACGCCACATTATTCAAATGATGGTTGAGCTTATGGAACCAAAACTGGGGGATACCATCTGTGATCCAGCGTCAGGTACATGCGGATTTTTGATGGCAGCGCTAGAATACGTTGAAAAGCACTATAAGCAAGAAGTCAACAAGCCCGAAAACCGCAAGCATTTTAATAATGCAATGTTCACCGGTTTTGACTTTGACAAAAGTATGCTGCGCATAGGCGCGATGAACATGTTGTTACATGGTATTGAAAACCCTAGTGTCTTCTATCGTGATAGCTTACAAGACCAAGGCGATGCCAATATTCGCGAAGCCTACAGCCTGATCTTGGCCAACCCACCGTTTAAAGGCTCGGTGGACTTCGACATCGTTGCCCCCGATCTATTGCGTGCCTTGGGTAAAAACCCTGCTGCCAAAAGAGTTGCGCCAAAGTATAAAACCGAAATCGATGAAAATGGTAATGAGATCCAGGTTGAAGTGAAAACCAAAGGGCCTACCGAAAAGTCTGAACTGCTATTTTTAGCGTTGATTTTACGCATGCTCAAAGTCGGTGGCCGCGCCGCTGTGATCGTGCCAGACGGAGTATTGTTTGGCTCAACCAAGTCCCATAAAAGTATTCGCGAAAAAATCGTTAATGAGCAAAAACTAGAGGCCATCATTTCTCTGCCATCCGGAGTCTTTAAACCTTACGCTGGCGTTAGCACTGCGATTTTAATCTTTACCAAAACCAACACCGGTGGTACCGACAAGGTGTGGTTTTACGACATGCAGGCCGATGGTTATTCCCTTGATGATAAACGTACCCCGCTTGCAAAAGAGGGTGAAGAACCCACTCATGAACAAAGTAACATTGCCGATATCATTGCCCGCTTTGCCAGCCTGACCCACCCCGATGGCACCCCTTACCTCGCTAGTCCGGAATACAAGCGCAGCCGGACCGACCAAAGCTTTATGGTGCCTGTAGCCGACATTATTGCCAGTGAGTACGATTTAAGCCTCAACAAATACAAGCAAGTAGTGTACGAAGAAGTGCAATACGACTCACCAAAAGTAATTTTAGGGCGAATTAAAACCCTGCAAGAGAAGATGGCGAAGGGAGTAGCTGAGTTGGAGAAACTGTTGTGAAAACTGTGAAACTCAGTAGCTTATGCAATATTTTATCAGGGTTTGCATTTAAGTCTGAATTATTCGGTGAAGACGGACTCCCGATTGTCAGAATTCGAGATGTAGTACGAGGGTACTCAGAAACATATTACTCTGGGGATTATGACGAAAAATATATTCTGGATGACGGTGATATCCTAGTCGGAATGGATGGTGATTTCAATACTGCATACTGGAATGGTGGTCGAGCCTTGCTCAATCAGCGAGTTTGTAAAATTGAGGTGGATTCCACAAAAGCGTGTAAAAAATTCATATATTACTTTCTTCCCCTAGAGCTGAAAAAAATTTGGGATGAAACACCATTTGTAACTGTTAAACATCTATCAGCAAAAAAAATAGTTGATATAGACGTACCTGATTGGCCACTCGAAACCCAAAAGAAAATAGCGGCTGTGTTAGAAAAAGCCGACCAACTGCGTAAAGACTGCCAGCAAATGGAGCAAGAGCTAAATAGCCTCTCCCAGTCAGTGTTTATTGAGATGTTTGGTGATCCGGTAACCAATCCGAAGGGGTGGAAGGTGGCAACATTATCAACGATAGTTGATGATTTTTTGGGTGGAAAAAGCTTGGTAGCTGCTGACGACAAAAATACAGAATTTACGAACCGAGTTTTAAAAATAAGTGCTGTTACATCTGGTGAATTTAAGCCAAAAGAATCGAAACCTCTACCTAACGATTATATCCCTCAAGCTGATCACTTTATTAGTGCTGGGGATCTTTTATTTAGTCGAGCCAATACAACGGAATTGGTTGGTGCAACAACAATGGTTTTTGATGAATATACAGGCTTGGTTCTTCCAGATAAATTATGGCGTTTTATTTGGAAGGATAAGAGTTCGCTTTCACCAATATTTATTTGGCGGCAACTTTGTGAAGCGGCAGTACGTAAGGAGATTAGTAAGCTCTCATCTGGTTCTGGTGGCTCAATGAAGAATATTTCTAAGGGGAAGCTAAAGACTTTACCTGTTGTTTTACCTCCACTGAAATTACAAAAGAAATTTGAACTTATTTATATGAATTTACGTGAACAAATAGGGTGTAATAAGCAACAGCTTATTCTCTCTGAACAGGCGTTTAGCTCCCTAATGCAAAAAGCCTTCAACGGCGAACTTCAGCTCGTTAACGCGAAAACCAATAAAATGTAAAAGGAAGTTACATGTCAGAGACGGTCACTCAGCCTGCAATAGCCAACACATCCAGTGTGGCGCTTGGTAGCAGCAACTTTACTTTTATCCGCACTGCACTTGCTGGACAAGGCAGTGCGGACAATCAGTTCAGCCTGCGCTGCGCCGAGATACTGGCCCGCGCCCAAAGCGCTGAGGCCAATATTAAAAGCGATCCGCGGATTGCGGGGTTTTATGCCCGCAATGCCCTGGAGCTGATGGTTGAAACCGTCTTTGACATCGACAACTTGCTCACGCGGCCACGCCATGATGTGACCTTGATGTCGCTGATCCACGATAAAGGCTTTAAAGATAACCTGGCCAGTAACCTGTTCCCCAAGCTCAAACTCATTATCAAGATCGGTAATGAGGCAGTACACGGTAAAAGCGCACTGCCACTACGCGATGCGCTGCAAGCGGTCAAAGAGTTGCACCATGTGCTCTATTGGTTTATGCGCACTTATACCCCGCAGCGTGATAACAATAGCGTTAGCGTCGCACCCTTTGATGAAGCCTTAGTGCCGCAAAAGCTCGCCATTGATGCTGTACTAGTGACCAAAGCTATCAGCAGTATCAAGCGGGTACAAGAGCTTGAAAAACAGCTGGCCGAGAGCGACAGCATCAAGCGTGAAGCATATCAGCAACAGCTCAATGAGAATGCGGCGCTAAAGGCAGAGAATGAAGCCTTGCTTGAGCAAATTGCAAAAGCCAAGCAAGCATCCGATATCTCGCAAGATAACCACGACTATAACGAAACCGAAACTCGTAATTACCTCATAGATGCGCTGCTCCATGAAGCGGGTTGGCCGCTTAAGGATAAGCGGGATCGCGAATACCCTGTAACCACCATGCCGATTTCACCGGCAAATCCGCAGGGCAATGGCAGGGCAAGATCGCGAACGTTTTTTAAGCAGGGCACGAGGATTTGACCGACCGAACAGGGTGTGATCTTATACTC
>NZ_JAPCJA010000104.1:0-5367 GCF_027707745.1 Aeromonas sp. QDB23 | reverse complement strand
AGGCAAGGGGCAACAGTGGATCAAGGGATGATCGTCTCACTTTTTCCTGTCAATGCCATCTGGGTGAACAGTTACGTTCGGTCGGTCAAATCCTCGTGCCCTGCTTAAAAAACGTTCGCGATCTTGCCCTGGTTCCTACTGTCATGCAAGATGTAGCTTTGGAAGCTATCGAACGATTGAAAAAAATTAGCATGCCTGCACGGGAGGCTGCGATGTATGCAGAAACGCATCCAGATAACAATGGGAGTATGGTGTATATCAGTAAATTGGTTAACTGGCCTTTTGTTGATAACGCAAAAAAAGTTAAGGCCTCAGAGGCTTTGTTACTATATAGAGACCGTGAGTTACATGCGGAACATGATGTTATTCAACACTCGTTTGTTTTACCTACGGTGAACATAATTAATGCAAGGATTTCTAGGTCTGAGGCCAGAAAAGGAGTCCACCTTTGGAAGAAACATAACATATTACGAGAGGATGGCTCACAACCCGATATAACATCCCATCAAGCTAGGCATTGGCTCAGTACCAAAGCTGAACGGGGTGGGATGGATGAGTTGACGCTTGCAAACTGGGCAGGGAGAGCAAGAGTTGCTGATAATGCCAGCTATGATCATCGCACAGAAGAAGAAAAGTCCAATGCAATTGCAGTTATTACTATCCCTGAAAATGCAAACACGTTGGAAAAAATAAAATGTAACCTTCCAATTAGTTTCGAGGAAATCGGAAAGAACCTTACTGGTGCAGCGATAGTAACAGAGCTAGGCGTGTGTGAACATGATTTTGCCATGATTCCATGTCAGCGAAACGGTGACTGTGAAACCTGCAAAGAATTGGTCTGTATCAAAGGCTTCAGTAGCTCATTGGAGCTGTTGAAAGTACGAGAAGTTCAAGTGGCAGCTCAACTCGAAAAAGCACAGCAAAGCCATAAAATGGGGGCCTTTGGTGCTGACCGCTGGGTTAGCTCACACGGTTGGCGACTTGCTCATATTAGAACAAAGATCCGGCTATTAGAGGATGAAAATGTTCTTGATGGCACCCCCATTCGTATTCCTGATGTATATGATCCCTCGCCAGCCAAGGTTGTTCTTTTAGAGAAGGGGCTTAATATTGAAGTTCAATCGCCTGACTCTATCGATTCTAAAGCGTTTAATATTATGGGTGATTTGTTATGCCTAAAATAGTTATCACAGAAAAAAACCTGCCTAATATACTAGGTCTAATTAATACTTGGGAAGGAAAGTTAACTTGGGACTTGCTCTGTCAAAAAGTTGCCATAATGATTGATGTTAAAGGTGGCGTCCAACGTCAATCATTATCCTCTTACAAAGATATTCAAGATGCATACTCGCGAAGAAAGACATTTTTAAAAGAACGTTTTTCTCAACCTGAGCCTACCAAAGAGCGTGATGTAACGCTTGAGTATCTTATAAAAAAGGTTGCTCTTTTAGAGAATGAATTAGCCAGATTAAATAGTTTGAATGATGCATACAAACAGCGTTTCATAGTATGGCAATATAATGCTTACATGCATGGTGTCAGAATGACATCAATTGATAATTTTCCAACAGATAGTGCCGAGCTAAAAAAATTACAGGATATGCTTGGAAAGCCGCTTATAGAAGTTAAACGCCGCACAGGAGGTCAATAATGGCGAGTGGTACAGAAAAAGCCAAAGCAACCGTCCAGGCGTTTGAACTATGGATGGCAACCCAGACTGATGAGACGTATCGACAATTAAGTTACAGGGGCAGCCTCAGCCGCAGTGAAATCACGAAAGCTATTGGCTGTGGCCGCTCTGCCTTAGTGCAGAACCCTGAGCTTCGTAGGCAATTGCAGAAATTGGAAGACCAGCTTAGGGAACACGGGGTGCTTCCGCCACTCACCGCTCAGGCCATAGCGAGTGTAGCTCATCCAAAGGTATACGACCCTACGACTCATCGACGCCTACTTGATACCAAACGTGTATCAATATTGGAGCAGGAGAATATTGAACTGAAAGCGCAGCTAAGGGAACTAAAAGCCAGACTGGAGCGCTTCGGTGAGCTATCTGAGACATTGGCCGAAATGGGGATCTTGCCACGATGAACCAATCTCTCCATTCCGAACTATTTCGTGTTACCAGTATCCCATATAGCTCATCCAGCTACGTGATTTTCTCTGGAATACCACTTAATGACGAGACCAGCCAGATCAAGGATGGCAAATACTATGTGACCATTAAAGCGCGGCCTGACACTCTTCCGGCACAACCGTCACAGGGCCAGCAATGGACAGTCCATGGCAAACCTCTCATTGAGAGGGTCGAGATTGGTGATGTTGTGATGCAGCAACATACCTATGAATCACCTGAGCACGTGATATGCACCCTGCCGGAGACAGGTGAGCAGCTGATCCAGTTCATTGCCAAGGAGCCTGATTTCAAGGGAATTGGCCTCGGTAAAGCCAGGGCGTTATGGCAACTACTCGGTGAGCAATTTCACGCCACCCTGCGCACCGACACACCAGAGTCCAGAGAGCGCCTCAAGGGTATTCTGAGTGATGTATCTATTGATGCCCTGTTCAACGGCTACGCAAAATACAAAAATCTGAACCACTGCAATTGGATGGCAGAGTGTCGGATTCCCTCACCCATTCAGCAGCGGATCTTGAAATTTCATGGCGAAAGCTCCGTTGATGCAATCAAAGCGAATCCCTACCTACTGGTCGGCTTCGGGATGGGGTTTGAAGACGTGGATGCGCTTTCTCAAACGAAGTTTGAGGTAGAACTAAAAGATCCGACGAGGCTGAGTGCCGCCCTGGAGTTCACCATCCACGCGGAAGTGGAAAAAGGCCACACCTACACCACGCAGGCCAGGCTTCGCCCCCTGCTGACCAAATTGCTTGGTGACGGCGAGTTGGCAGCACAAGCATTCAAGGCTGGTTACCACCAAGCCCAGTATGTGCTGAACCATGAAGCAGGCACCTATCACCCTACCGCACAATTGCTGATGGAGACTGTTGTTGCCAAGCGGCTGTTGAAACTTGCTAAACAGCAAAATCGTTACGATGAGTCCACCAATGCTGCGTTTCTCGCAGCGGTTAATGAGCTGCCCTATGAATTGACCGCGATGCAAAATGAAGCGGTGCTCACCGCGCTAAACAATGCGGTGAGTTGCATCACGGGGGGCGCAGGAACTGGCAAAACCACAGTGCTCAGAACGGCACTGCGGGCCTATGGCAAAATGGGCTTTGAGGTGCATGCTGTCGCCCTTTCTGGACGCGCAGCAATGCGCCTATACGAGTCGATAGGCTTTAGGACGATGACCATTTCCGCCTTGTTGCGGCAAGAGCCCATAGAACCATCTGATGGGTTTCCCAGCCATCTGCTGGTAATCGATGAAGCATCCATGATCGACCTGCCCACCATGTATCGGCTCACCAACCATCTGCACCCCACCGTGCGGATCATATTCACGGGTGACCCAAACCAGCTACCTCCGATAGGATGTGGCAAGGTGCTAGCCGATATCGTTGCATCACAGGCCATTGCGAACGTGACCCTGGACATCGTTAAACGCCAGAAGGGAGCCACAGGCATTCCTGAATACTCTATGCAGGTCAATCAAGGTCTCATACCGGAGCACTTGAGCATGGGTAACGTCTATTTCCACGAAACATCCAAAGAGAGGATCGCCCAAGTCTGTGCCGAGTTATATCAGCAATCCCCCGAGAACAGCCGAGTGGTAGGTGCGACCACCGCTATGGTGGCGGAGATCAATAATCTTATTCAGGAGGCCGTCAACCCTGATGGTGCTCGGATGATATTTGAGATGTATGGCGAAACCTACCGCCGCAACGATTTGCGCCAAGGAGATGTGATCCTCTTCACTCAGAACAATTACGAGAAAGGCATTCAAAATGGCTCGCTCGGAACGCTAACTCGCGCTGTCGGGGCTGGAGATGACTACGGAGTGGTTGAACTGGACACAGGCGAGAGCGTGTATGTCACCCAATCCCTGCTGGACTGTATGAGGCTGGGCTACTGCATCACACTCCATAAAGCTCAGGGTTCGCAGTTCCCACGCATCATCATCGCGCTGCAAAAGGGGAGGATCGTTGACAGGGCCTGGCTCTATACCGCAATAACCAGGGCCGAGCATGAGGTCCATATCGTGGGCAGCACAGCTGAGTTTGCAGCCATCACCAAAGCGCCCAGCAATGCCCATAACCGGAACAGCTATCTGCGTGATCTGTTGAAGAAATGAGAGGAGATTGATTCCCTTGGGGAGCGACTACGGGTACAAGCGGAGATAAGCGGTGCGTCAACGCGCAGCGTTGTCCACGGCTTATTCCGTGCTCTTGCGTAGCAAGATGTGCCCGTAGCTGAGCGATCGGAAGGGCTAGAACCTTAAAAATCAATACCTTACAAGGCCTTGACATAGTACCACCAGAGTCTCTTTTGTACCAAGAACGAACT
Source organism: Aeromonas sp. QDB23 (assembly GCF_027707745.1). NCBI lineage: Bacteria > Pseudomonadati > Pseudomonadota > Gammaproteobacteria > Aeromonadales > Aeromonadaceae > Aeromonas > Aeromonas sp. QDB23. The sequence continues at coordinate 908 of NZ_JAPCJA010000104.1, read as the reverse complement.
CCAACGTGAGTCATCAATTGACCTTCGCTGATTACGAGTTCAACAGCAAACGCCGCCAGACCCGTAAAGAAGTTTTCCTCTCTTGAATAGAGTAACTGCTTCCCTGGCCCTGGATGCTGGTCATCATTACGCCCATCTATCCCAAGGTCGGCAATGGCCGTCACCCCTAACCACTGATGCAAATCCAGCCATAAGAACCTTCTCTAAAAAGGCTGGGTGCAAAGTAAGTGGTCAAGTCAGTGTAATTACCCACGAAAGGCCTCTCGCAATTATGATAGGCATGGCCCCGTGGGCGCGGGCATCGGACAGACTCAGGAGCAGTAACATGAAGCATCAAACCCTCACCGTGGAAAATAGCCGCATTCGCGTCACCGTCAGCCGCGAGATAGCCGATAAATTCCTGCCAACCGGAGTTATCGGTCGCGATGAGTCCCCCGGTCAGGCGCAACGTGGTCGTCTGCTTTCTGCCGCGATGGGCAAATTAGCCAGCGCAACCGAATTACGCCTTCGGCTCACTAACGATATCGAGCGGGCTGATGTCATCGCGCTGGCCCATAAGCTCCTTGTCCGTGACTATCTGGAGGAACACAGTCACTACAACGTCAACGAGGTGATCATGCGCCTCGAAGAGGGTCACCTCATGCACAAATACATGGCCCAGGAGGTCACTCTCGCCAATGAGTACGCTCGCGGTGTCTTGAAGACTATTTCGCAAGACGACGCCCGCCTTTACGTAGCGCCAAAGGTAATGGCCGGGGTACTCTCCCCCCATGAACGCAGGCAACTGGAGACCCGCGTTGAACTCCTGCTAAACCGCATTGGCATCAATGCTGCGTATTCCGGCGAAGTTGAACAGCCATTCCGGCCAACGTGAACACCCTGATCCTTAACGCGCTCACGTCACCCCG
>NZ_JAPCJA010000103.1:0-5576 GCF_027707745.1 Aeromonas sp. QDB23 | reverse complement strand
TGATGGATCCAACCCCTCCGCTGCTATAGTGCAGTCGGCTTCTGACGTTCAGTGCAGCCGTCTTCTGAAAACGACACTGGATGTCAGGCAAGGCGCATCACGCCGTCAGAATAGAGTCCGCTTTCACATTCTTTGACACATGCTTGCCAAGGTCATAGATTTCAGCCTGACAAATTCAAGGCTTCGGGCGCAATGGAACCAAAAACCAACGCAAGCCCTGCCGCCCATCCAGCCCATGGAGGCATCTTGCAGGGACAACGCATCGGTTACGTCCGGGTCAGCAGCTTCGACCAGAACCCGGAACGCCAACTTGAACAGGTCGAGGTCGGCAAGCTGTTCACCGACAAAGCCTCGGGCAAGGACACCCAGCGTCCCCAGCTGGAGGCCATGCTCGGTTTCGTTCGCGAAGGCGACACCGTGGTGGTGCACAGCATGGATCGCCTGGCACGAAACCTCGATGATTTGCGCCGCCTGGTGCAGAAGCTGACCCAGCGCGGTGTGCGCATCGAGTTCTTGAAGGAAGGCCTGGTGTTCACCGGCGAGGACTCGCCGATGGCCAACCTGATGCTGTCGGTCATGGGGGCCTTTGCCGAGTTTGAGCGCGCCCTGATTCGCGAGCGGCAGCGCGAGGGCATCGCCCTGGCCAAGCAGCGCGGTGCCTACCGGGGCCGCAAGAAAGCCCTCTCCGACGAGCAAGCCATCACGCTGCGGCAGCGGGCCGCTGCGGGCGAGCCGAAGGCGCAGCTCGCCCGCGAGTTCGGCATCAGCCGAGAAACCCTCTATCAGTACCTTCGCAAGGACGACTGAACCATGCCGCGTCGCTCGATTCTCTCGGCTACGGAGCGCGACACCTTGCTTGCGTTGCCGGAAAGCCAGGATGACCTGATCCGCTACTACACCTTCAACGACTCCGACCTGTCGCTGATCCGCCAGCGGCGCGGCGACGCCAACCGCCTGGGCTTCGCGGTGCAGCTCAGCCTGCTGCGCTACCCCGGCTATGCGTTGGGCACCGACAGCGAGCCGCCCGAGCCGGTCATCCAGTGGGTGGCCAAGCAAGTTCAGGCCGACCCGGCGAGTTGGTTGAAGTACGGCGAACGCGACGTGACTCGCCGCGAGCACGCCCAGGAACTGCGCACCTACCTACAACTGGCCCCGTTCGGCCTGTCCGACTTCCGCGCCCTGGTGCGCGAGCTGACCGAGTTGGCCCAGCAGACCGACAAGGGCTTACTGCTGGCCGGTCAGGCCCTGGAGAGCCTGCGACAGAAGCGGCGCATTCTGCCGGCGTTGAGCGTAATTGATCGAGCTTGTTCGGAGGCCATTGCGCGGGCCAATCGCCGAGTCTACCGCGCCCTGGTCGAACCACTCACGGACTCGCATCGGGCCAAGCTGGACGAGCTGTTGAAGCTCAAGGCCGGCAGCAGCATCACCTGGTTGACCTGGCTGCGACAGGCACCGCTGAAACCGAACTCCCGCCACATGCTCGAACACATCGAGCGGCTGAAGACATTTCAGCTGGTGGACTTGCCCGAAGGCCTGGGCCGACACATCCACCAGAACCGCCTGCTCAAGCTGGCCCGCGAGGGTGGGCAGATGACGCCCAAAGACCTCGGCAAGTTCGAGCCGCAGCGACGCTACGCGACCCTGGCCGCCGTGGTGCTGGAGAGCACCGCGACGGTGATTGATGAGTTGGTCGATCTGCACGACCGTATCCTGGTCAAGCTGTTCAGCAGCGCGAAGCACAAGCATCAGCAGCAGTTCCAGAAGCAGGGCAAGGCGATCAACGACAAGGTGCGCCTGTACTCGAAGATCGGCCAGGCTCTGCTGGAAGCCAAGGAAAGCGGTAGCGATCCCTATGCCGCCATTGAGGCGGTGATTCCCTGGGACGAGTTCACCGAGAGCGTCAGCGAGGCCGAGCTGCTGGCCCGGCCGGAAGGCTTCGACCATCTGCACCTGGTCGGCGAGAACTTCGCCACTCTGCGCCGTTACACGCCGGCCTTGCTGGAGGTGCTGGAACTGCGCGCTGCCCCGGCTGCGCAAGGCGTGCTGGCAGCCGTGCAGACCCTGAGCGAGATGAACGCCTACAACCTGCGCAAGGTGCCGGCCGATGCGCCCACCGCCTTCATCAAGCCGCGCTGGAAGCCGCTAGTGATAACCCCGGAAGGCCTCGACCGGCGCTTCTACGAAATCTGCGCCCTGTCCGAGCTGAAGAACGCGCTGCGCTCCGGTGACATCTGGGTCAAGGGCTCGCGGCAGTTCCGCGACTTCGACGACTACCTGCTGCCGGCAGAGAGGTTCGCCGCGCTCAAGCATGCGCAGGCTCTGCCCCTGGCGATCAACCCGAACAGCAACCAGTACCTGGAAGAGCGCTTGCAGCTGCTGGACGAGCAGCTGGCCACCGTCACCCGCCTGGCCAAGGACAACGAGCTGCCCGATGCCATCCTCACCGAGTCCGGGCTGAAGATCACCCCGCTGGATTCCGCGGTGCCCAATACCGCGCAGGCGCTGATCGACCAGACCAGCCATTTGCTGCCGCGCATCAAGATCACCGAACTGCTGATGGACGTGGACGACTGGACGGGCTTCAGCCGCCACTTCACACACCTGAAGGACGGTGCCGAGGCCAAAGACCGGACATTGCTGCTGTCAGCGATCCTGGGCGATGCAATCAACCTCGGGCTGACCAAGATGGCCGAGTCGAGCCCCGGCCTGACCTACGCCAAGCTGTCCTGGCTGCAAGCCTGGCACATCCGAGACGAAACCTACTCGGCGGCCCTGGCCGAGCTGGTCAACCACCAGTACCGTCATACCTTCGCCGCTCACTGGGGCGACGGCACGACCTCTTCTTCCGATGGCCAGCGCTTCCGGGCGGGTGGTCGAGGCGAAAGCACCGGCCACGTCAACCCGAAGTACGGCAGCGAGCCGGGGCGGCTGTTCTACACCCACATCTCCGACCAGTACGCACCGTTCAGCACCCGCGTGGTGAATGTCGGCGTGCGCGACTCTACCTATGTGCTCGACGGTCTGCTGTACCACGAGTCCGACTTGCGGATCGAGGAGCACTACACTGACACGGCTGGCTTCACCGATCATGTCTTCGCCCTGATGCACCTGCTGGGCTTCCGCTTCGCACCGCGCATCCGCGACCTCGGAGAAACCAAGCTGTATGTTCCGAATAGCGTCCAGGACTACCCGACATTGCGCCCAATGGTTGGCGGCACCCTGAACATCAAGCACGTCCGCGCCCATTGGGACGACATCCTGCGCCTGGCCAGCTCGATCAAGCAGGGCACGGTCACCGCCTCGCTGATGCTGCGCAAGCTCGGCAGCTATCCGCGCCAGAACGGCCTGGCCGTGGCCCTGCGCGAGCTGGGCCGGATCGAGCGCACGCTTTTCATCCTCGATTGGTTGCAAAGCGTCGAGCTGCGCCGGCGCGTGCATGCTGGACTGAACAAGGGCGAAGCCCGCAACTCCCTGGCCAGGGCGGTGTTCTTCAACCGCCTCGGCGAGATCAGGGATCGGAGCTTCGAGCAGCAGCGCTACCGGGCCAGTGGCCTCAACCTGGTGACGGCCGCCATCGTGTTGTGGAACACGGTGTACTTGGAGCGCGCCACCCAGGCGATGGGCGATGCGGGGAAGTCGGTGGATGGTGAGCTGCTGCAATACCTGTCGCCGCTGGGGTGGGAGCACATCAATCTGACCGGCGATTATGTCTGGCGGCAGAGCCGCAGGCTGGAGGACGGGAAGTTTCGGCCGCTAAGGCTGCCCGGAAAACCTTAGCGTACGATTTTTTCCGTTTTCTCTATTCGCCCCTAAAACAACATGCCAATATTACCATCGACAAACGACCTGTTCGGCAGTTCGATACAGCCGCAGAACAGACTGTTCAGGTGCTGCCAGCATTTTCAAACATCCTGACTGAATCTGAAAAACAAGCACTCGCCTATGCTATTTCTGACAAGTGCATGGAAGACCACGGATGGCAAACCACACGAGCCGGACAGGTAAAAGACATGGAATACGACACCGAGATTTTTCCTCGCGGTTTTATCACAGGACTGCGTAAAATTTTGGGCGAGGTAGAACAATAATGGCAAGTGGGCAGCAAAAAGCGCAACAAAACATTGATGTATTCATGCAGTGAAGTTTAACGGCCAATTGCGTTTCAAACACACTTTTGGACAAAAATGTGTTATCTCATTTCTACATTGACGAATTAATGAATTAGAAGAATTGATGCGAACTCCCTATTTCTGGGCATGTTGAGTTGCCAATTCTAGCGTTACTTATCTGAAGTTAGATTACTATGAGGGAGCCTATGACTCATTGTTGACTAAATAATATCGTATCCAAATTTAGAGCTTGAAACTAACCGATAGAAACACGGTTTCGACCTTCATGTTTTGCTCGATAAAGTGCACTATCTGCTTGTAATAAAAGTGTATTTTCGCCTTTTGTTTCATTTTTATTATCTGAACAAGAAATACCCATACTGATGGTGATGGTCAGGTTACCAGACGGATGTTCAAATTGGAGAGCGGCAATCGCATGGCGGATCCGTTCTGCGACCAACATGGCACTTGCAGCATCGATATCGCCTAATATGAATTAGTTCCGACCAGATCTGACACTTCTGTTTGAAAAGAAGAGAGTTACCGGTTTTGATATGGGTGTCGAATCCTTAATCAAAACAACATTTGAGGTAACTCTCATGATCCATAGTAACAATCCCGTTATTAAACACAAAGCCGGCCTTCTCAATTTGGCAGAAGAGCTGAACAACGTTTCCCGTGCCTGCAAAGTCATGGGCGTATCCAGAGACACCTTTTATCGCTATAAAGAACTGGTCGAAGAAGGTGGTATCGATGCATTACTTGATAAATCCCGGCGCGTTCCCAACTTAAAAAATCGCACTGATGATACGACAGAACAAGCCGTCATCAATTATGCCATTGAGTATCCGGCACATGGGCAACAGCGAACCAGTAATGAACTTCGTAAACAGGGCATCTTCATCTCCGGAAGTGGTGTTCGTTCAGTCTGGTTACGTCATGATTTAGAGAACTTTAAAAAACGACTTAAAGCGTTGGAACATAAAGTTGCCCAGGACGGCATATTGCTGTCTGACGCCCAAATTGCCGCGCTGGAGCGTAAGCAGCAGGATGATGAAGCCTGTGGCGAGATTGAGACGATGCATCCTGATTATCTGGGCTCACAGGACACGTTTTATGTCGGCAATTTAAAGGGTGTCGGAAGAATTTATCAACAAACGTTCGTCGATACCTATTCCAAAGTTGCTTATTGCAAACTGTATACAACGAAAACGCCAATCACAGCCGACAATGGAACCCGTTGGGCCATCGCAGTGCAAAGAGGTGATCCTTACATTGCTTTTCAGAACCATATTTTTCTATAAATGAATGAATACTCATGCCTTTTTGAAACTGAACTTTATTTCTGGACATGATGTATGCCCTCAATTGGCTTGCTTATTTTAAGTATAGCGGGAATTCAGATAATAAGTGCGACACTCATGGATGAATGGCGAGAGGTGGCCAACTGCTGATTGGTGGTACCCT
>NZ_JAPCJA010000102.1:0-5715 GCF_027707745.1 Aeromonas sp. QDB23 | reverse complement strand
ATGAGCGTTCACATTGGTCCGGAAATGGTGTTCACGTTGAATCGGAATTGGTGTTCATGATCGGCCGGAATATGCAATAGTGATGTTGCTGGTGTTGCCTGGTTTGGTATTTTTTCACTCAGCCCTGATCCACCAAACTATATTGGGTAACTACCCTATGTCGATCCGCTGGCTGGCGCATCGTTATTTACTGAAACAAAGTTTGGGTTTCTACCAGAATGAATTCGCTGGTCGCATCGCCACTAAAGTGATGCAAACGGCTTTGGCAGTGCGCGAAACGGCCACCAAGCTGCTGGATGTGATGGTGTATGTGGTGGTGTATTTTGGCTCTATGTTGTATCTGATCGCCGATGCAGATTGGCGCTTGGTACTGCCGATGATTGCCTGGTTAGTCATATACACCGGCTTGCAGTTTTATTTTGTGCCGAGACTGAAACAAGTTGCAACAGAACAAGCCGATGCCCGTTCAGAAATGACAGGCCGTATTGTCGACAGCTACACCAATATCAGCACTATTAAACTGTTTTCACACACGGCTCGTGAGTCAGAATACGCCCGCGATAGCATGCAGCTGTTTCTGGTGCCTGTGTACAGACAAATGCGACTGGCTACCTGGCTCAATATTTGTGTGCAGGGTCTGAACTATCTGTTGGTGTTCTCTATTGCCACGCTGGCGATATGGCTTTGGTCTGTCAATGCCGTCACTGTGGGCTCTATTGCCATCGCAGTCAGTCTGGCGCTGCGTTTAAATGGTATGTCGCAGTGGATCATGTGGGAAGTCAGTGCACTGTTTGAAAACATAGGTACTGTGGCAGATGGTATTGCGACTTTGTCTCAGCCTCAGCAAATCATCGACAAAGCTGATGCGAAGCCGCTTGAAGTGCCACAAGGTCAGATTGAGTTTAAGCAACTGAACTTTAACTACGGCAAAGCAGCAGGTGAACATGGTCCTGTGATTGATGGTCTGGACTTGTCGATTAAACCCGGTGAAAAAGTAGGTTTAGTCGGCCGTTCTGGTGCTGGTAAATCCACGCTGGTGAACTTACTGCTGCGCTTTTATGATGTCAATTCAGGCCAGATTTTGATAGACGGTCAGGACATCAAAACTGTATCACAGGAAAGTCTTCGCGCTCATATAGCTATGGTGACCCAGGATACCTCCCTGCTACACCGTACTGTAAGGGAAAATATTTTATATGGTCGTCCTGGCGCTACCGAAGCGGAAATGATTGAAGCAGCCCGTTTAGCCGAAGCCGATGCTTTTATTCAGGAGCTTACCGATCCTAAAGGCAACAGTGGCTACGACGCTCAGGTGGGCGAACGTGGAGTCAAGCTTTCTGGTGGTCAACGTCAACGTATTGCAATAGCTCGGGTTTTACTGAAAAACGCCCCTATTCTGATTTTGGATGAAGCCACCTCAGCGCTGGACTCCGAAGTAGAATCAGCTATTCAGCATAGTCTGACTCAGTTGATGATAGGCAAAACGGTTATAGCCATTGCACACCGTTTATCTACCATAGCAGCTATGGACAGGCTGATCGTTCTGGATCAAGGTCGTATTGTGGAACAAGGCAGTCATCAGGAACTGATCGCCAAAGGCGGTATTTACGCTCAATTATGGGCGCATCAAACCGGCGGCTTTATTGGTGTGGAATAAATAATAAAGGTCAGAGTCTTGGCTCTGACCTGTTGTTTTTAGCTTAAACGCGGGTCGGTTTCAGCGACCATCGGCCGGTTTAAATGCGCATTTCTGAACTGTAATAATACAGGGAAGGGTTTTAAGTCGACTAAATCGCGGAACAATATCCAGTCGATTAAAGTGAACAGACTGATACCAGGATAGTCCCAGTCACCGAAATGCCCTGCCCTGATTTGTTGCTCAAGTGCCTCTAGCGTCGCCTGAATTCGCTCATGCTGAAGATTAAAAAACAATTTATCTTCAGTCACGTCAAAACCTGAGCGCTTACAAAGCAGTAATTCAACCAAGGAGTCTGTGCAGGCATTGATGGTCGTCAGACCGTTTTCCTGATCCCAGCTCAATGGTTTGAATTTCAGTTTCGAAGCCAAATAACGATAAATTACGCCTGAATCAAAAATAACCTGCTCTCCATCCACTAACACAGGCACTTTGCGTGCCGGATTATGTTGTACCAACACTGAACGGCCTTCAGACTCAAAAATATTAAGCGCTACAAACTGATAAGGTTGCCCTGCCAGTACTAAACGTAAACGACGAACAAAAGGGGAAGCCACTGAACCTAATAACTGCATAACCTACTCCAATTTCAAACCATAGCTTTAGTGTACAACCAGAGTCAGCGGCTTAGATAGTGCTGATAGTCTGTTAATTTGGGCTTAGGGCAGAAAGCTTTTTCAATTCAAATTGATACGCAGTCTGAGCAACCTGCGCAATGATAGCTTCATTGGTTCGGCTTGACTCGGCTGAGTCTTTCACAAAAACAGCAACCAGCAAGGGCCGTCCATCAGGCAACAGAATGATACCTAAATCATTAGTGGCCGCAGTTTTTCCGGCTTTGATACCCGAAGTACCAGTTTTATGTGCGACCACAGTACCAGCTGGTAACAAACCTTTTAACCGCTCTGGTCCTGTGGTGGTTTCGACCATCCACTTCCATAACAAAGCCTGCGAGGTTTCAGACAGCTGTGTTTTTTGCTCAAACTTTTTCAGGATCTCTGCAGCACCTTTCATCGAGGTCCAGTTTTGATACTGCACCTGATCATCGGCGTGCATCTGCGCTTCATTTGCGACCACAGCGGTCTCCTTTATACCCATAGACTGGATATAGTCATGCAAAGCAGCTGGTCCACCAACCAGTTCAAATAACAAATCACAGGCCACGTTATCGCTGAGCGAGACCGAGTATTGCAGCAGTTGCTGCACTGGAACACTAAACTCGTCTCCCTGATACGCTTTCATTATCGGAGCCCAGGTATTCTGTAAAACCTTAGCCCTGTTTACGATAACGGTCTGATTTAAATCCAACTTTCCCTGATCAACCTGATGCAGTACCAACATAGCTAAATGCAATTTAAATACACTTTGCATTGGGAATTTTTCAAAAGGATTAATCAGTAAAGGTTCCAGATCGTCAGGCCCCCACACTGCAACGCCTACAGTGGCTTTTTTTCCAATGACTATGGATTCAATTTGCTCTTTTAACAGTGGGGATTGCGCTGAGGTTTCGAATGAACTAAAAGATACCATCAGTAGCGTCGAGGCAGTAACTACAGCTTTTATAATGACATTCATCGGATTGTCCTTTTGATAAGTCGATATGAATTATACAAAAGGCAGCCAAAGCTGCCTTTTTAGGGTATAGGAAGTATAAACCACCTTTTTGGGTATAGGAAGTATAAACCACCTTTTTGCTCCTCATCCGAAGTATCTTACCTGAAATTCCCTCACTCGTTTACCGCTCAAGCCCCAATTTTAACTGCCGGTCCAGCCTAAACCGCTCTAATAGGGTATAGGAAGTATAAACCACCTTTTTGCTCCTCATCCGAAGTATCTTACCTGAAATTCCCTCACTCGTTTACCGCTCAAGCCCCAATTTTAACTGCCGGTCCAGCCTAAACCGCTCTAATAAGGTTCGATTTGGCGGTAAAATCTCTAGCCTGATAGCTCGAGAGATACAAACTGCCCCACCGCCCCGTTTAAAAGTTGGCAGTGTTGAGCAGTGTTGGATTTGGGGTCGTCAGTCAAAGAGACGACTCTGTGATGGATCGAACAGGCTGGGAGTCAGTGGCGGCGCTCGTTCTGGTGGCAGCTCACGCTGCTTGGCGGCATTCGCCTTGGCTGTTTTCTGTTTCAGATGCTTGAGAATCTGCTCAATGACCTTCGGATCTTCGATGCTGGCAATCACTTTGACGTGACCGCCGCAGTGTTCGCAGACTTCAATATCAATATTGAAGACTCGCTTGAGGCGTTGCATCCAGGTCATGGCGCGGTGGCGCTCTGCAGGACTCTTGTCACGCCAGTTAGTATCGAGACCTTCCGATTTGTCGGGCTTCTTGCCCCGCTTGGCGGGTGTTACTTGAACTCGGTGTTTGCTGTTCGGTGCAAAGACGCCGTGGAAGCGTGTGAGGTTGACTCGCGGCTTAGGTACCAACGCAGCGAGTTTGGCGATGAAGTCCAGCGGCTCGAAGATCACATGGGTGGTGCCATTGCGGTACGGAGTTTTGAGCTCGTAACGCACCTGCCCATTGGCGGTTAATGCCAGACGTTTTTCTGAAACCGCTGGCCGACTAATGTAGCGACACAAGCGCTCAAGCTTATCCCGCTGATGCGCTTCGGCCATCACACCGGCGTGTAGCGAGAAACCAGCATGGTTGGCTACTCGACTGCTTGAGTCGGCTTTATCCTCACGCCCTGGCAAGGTTTGCAGGGTGAAGACTTTGCGCCCTTGCTGGGGGCCGACGGCAATGCGATACGTAACCGAAGCACCATGTAATTGAGTCAGCGTATCGTCTTCGCCCTCTTCCAGTGTCAACCACGTATTCTCGGCATCACGCTCCAAAATCCCACGCTTTTCCATGCAGCGAGCGATGCGATGGCTGAGGGTGTGAGCGAGCGTATTCAGCTCATCGTAAGTGGGTGCCTTGACACGATGGAAGCGTTGCTTGCCATAGTCATCTTCGGCATAGACACCATCGAGAAACAGCATGTGGTAGTGGACATTGAGATTTAGCGCGGAGCCAAAGCGTTGGATAAGAGTCACTGAGCCAGTTTGTGCAGAGGCTTTGGTGTAACCGGCTTTTTTGATCAGATGAGTTGAGAGTGTACGATAGACGATACTCAAGACCTGGCCCATCAGCTGGGGATGGCGAGCCAGCAAAAAGCGTAGCTGGAAAGGAAAGCTGAGCACCCACTGGCGAATGGGCTCCTTGGGGAAGACTTCGTCTATCAGCAGCGCCGCACTCTCGGCCATCCGGCGGGCACCGCAGCTAGGGCAAAAGCCGCGTCGTTTACAGCTGAAGGCGACCAGACGCTCGTGATGACAATCCTCGCAGCGAACCCGCATGAAACCATACTCCAGACGGCCACATTGGAGGAGGTCGTTGAATTCTTGTTGGATGTAGCGAGGCAGGTGTTGACCTTGGGCTTCGAGTGAGGCTTTGAAGGCTGGGTAGTGCTGCTCAACCAGCTGGTAGAGCAGCGTCTGGTCGGGTTGGTGGCGTTCGTAACCGTTTGTTTGAGTGGGCGATTGACTCGCCGTGGCGTTCCTTGCCAGCGACATGGGTATCCTCCGCTGATACTGTGGTTATGTACAGTATCAGCGGCTTGCGTTCAGACGTCCAGTCTGGCCCTAGACATCGCTAAATGCTTAACCCGCAATAGCCCTCACGAGTTGTTATCAGCCACTACCGGTTGAGCGAGAAGGTTTTGGGTTCAGGGTGCTATTGCTCCACCAATCACAATACTGAAGCCCCAACTGTTATCAGTTGGGGCTTTTTCTTGTCTGTTTGCGGCGGTTGCGTTTTATCGGTAGTCGTCGAGCTCTGCACCATCCCACATAAGAGCTTAACGGTGCGATCTTCAACGCCATCACACAAAACTTTCTTTTTCACGCACAGTCAACTTATTGGATGTTTTATTAACAACCCAAAAGGAGATATTTAGCGGGCGGCCGGAAGGTGAATGCTAGGCATGATCTAACCCTCGGTCTCTGGCGTCGCGACTGCGAAATTTCGCGA
>NZ_JAPCJA010000101.1:0-5898 GCF_027707745.1 Aeromonas sp. QDB23 | reverse complement strand
GGGGTGACGTGAGCGCGTTAAGGATCAGGGTGTTCACGTTGGCCGGAATGGCTGTTCAACTTCGCCGGAATACGCACACGGCGCAGCTCGTCACGCAAGTCCACGACGCCGCCCGTGGCAGGCCACTTCTTGGCTGCATAGTTGGCCAGCTTGGCGAGGGTCTTGGTGGGGCCGATCCCAACCCCTACCGTGAGGCCGGTCCACTGCCACACTCGCTGCCGGATCTGTTGCCCATAGGCCGTCAGGTCCCCGGCAAACGACTCCGACAGTGACAGGAATGCTTCATCGATGGAGTAGACCTCCAGCTCGGGGGCCATTGTCTCCAACGTGCTCATCACCCTGCCAGACATATCTCCATAGAGCGCGTAGTTGGAGCTGAATGCCACACCGCCATGCGCCTCGAACTGCTCGCGGATCTTGAAGTAGGGCCCGGCCATCTTGATACCCATCGCCTTGGCTTCGGGGCTGCGCGACACCACGCATCCATCGTTGTTGGAGAGCACAACGATCGGGCGGCCACGCAGCTCAGGGCGAAACAGCCGCTCACAGCTGGCGTAGAAGTTGTTTACATCAACGAGCGCTATAGCCATCACGCTGCCTCAGATTGCCAATCACATGGGTGACCACTCCGAACAACTCCAGGGAGAGGCTCATACAAGGGTCGATAGGCGCGAACGCCGGATTGGCTGGCAACAGCTGCAACCTCGGCTTGAGCTGCAAGGTCTTTACCGTGAAGCCGCCATCGAGTAGTGCAATCACCACATCACCATGGCGAGGGGTGAGGCTCTTATCGACCACCAGCAAGTCACCGGGAAAGATGCCGACCCCGGTCATGCTCTCCCCCTCGGCACGCAGATAGAAGGTTGCTGCAGGGTGCGACACGCAGTGGGTGTTAAGGTCCAACTTCCCTTCCAGATAGTCGCTGGCTGGGCTGGGAAAGCCGCAAGAGGCGCGGTGCAAGAACAGCGGGATGGTCACCTCGGCGGGTGATGGGTCTGGGGTTAACAGCTTCATGGTAATAACGCCTGTGTTTATATACAGGCATTATAGCGCGCCACCTTTGAACCAGCGCAAGTCCCGCATGCCACTGATGGCGTACCATGGCGCCAACAAATAACAAAGAGATCAGTATGAGTCACAATCTGTGTGCCCTACCGAAAGAGCAGCAAGAACGGGTCGAGGTCGAGAAGGCTGCCGCATATGCCGTATGGAAAGAGCGCAACGGTCACTTGGCCAGCGCAGAAAGCGAAGCAAGCCAGCATAAGGGTGAGCTGGGCAGCTACTTTCTTGAGCAAGTGGGTAAATACCAACGAGGTTAATTATCTCAAGCTGGACTGAACGCGCCTCAGTGGACGTCTTGCCATCACGCATCCGCCTGAAAACACGACATGTTAAAAACCTCAGTATCGAGGCTGAGCGGCTGGCCCGGTATAGTCAATCGAGTTCACGTCAGAGGAGAGATGCAATGAGTCACCAACCCGGCTTTTGGTTAGCGACACGCCAGTGGTCGCTGGCCGCACTGCTGCTGAGCCTAACGCCGCAAGTCGTGTTTGCAGCCGACTGCACCTATCGAAAAGATGCATTGGGCCATACCCGCTATCAATGTGACGATGGCAAGCAGGGCACCTTACGTGAGGATGCGCTTGGCAACATCAAAGACTCGGGAACCGGAACGACCTGGCGTAAGGACGCGCTCGGCAATCTTAAGAGGAGCGATGGCACTACCTATCGGCAAGACGCGCTGGGCAATATTCGCGGCAGCAATGCCAAAACCGGTGAACGGGTGACATGGCGTGAAGATGCACTTGGTCAGTTGCGTGCATCTGATGGCACCGTCTGTCGAACCAACGCGCTGGGGCAACTCAAATGCCGTGGCGAGAGCACACCGCCGGCCTTGCTGGAAGGCAAATGATGGCTTTTGCAGCAAACGATCTGCCTATCCGTCACTGATGTGATATCCACCATGGTTGCCACGGGGTCAAGTGGGTAAACTCGTTGGCAATCTCTGGCGTGCTCACCCGTATGGGTGCAAACAATCGCCTCTTTTCGTTTTCCATGCGCCCTTGGCGCAAACTGACTCTTATTGGAACCCTTTCCATGGCTATCAAGAAAAACGAACTCTACTCCTCCCTGTGGGCCAGTTGCGATGAACTGCGCGGTGGCATGGACGCCTCCCAGTACAAGGACTATGTGCTCACCCTGCTGTTTGTGAAGTACGTTTCCGACAAGGCCAAGGGTAACCCCTACGCCATGATTGAGGTGCCGCACGGGGCGAGTTTTAGTGACATGGTGGCGCTCAAGGGGACCGCGAATATCGGCGAGGCGATCAACCTCACCATCTCGGCGCTGGCCGAAGCTAATGATCTCAAGGGCGTCATCGACATCGCCGACTTCAACGATGAGGACAAGCTCGGCAAGGGCAAGGAGATGATCGACCGCCTGACCAAGCTGATTGGCATCTTCGAGGGGCTGGATCTCTCCGCCAACCGCACCGAGGGAGATGATCTGCTAGGTGATGCCTACGAATACCTGATGCGCCACTTCGCCACCGAATCAGGCAAGTCCAAGGGGCAGTTCTATACCCCGGCCGAGGTGTCGCGCATTCTGGCCAAGGTGATCGGCATCAGTCGCCAGACGCCGCAAGATGCCACCGTCTACGACCCCACCTGCGGCTCCGGCTCCTTGCTGCTCAAGGCCAGTGACGAGGCGGGACCCAAGGGGCTCACCATCTACGGTCAGGAGATGGATAACGCCACCAGCGCCCTGGCGCGCATGAACATGATCCTGCACGACAACCCGACCGCCAAGATCTGGAAGGGCAATACCCTGGCCGCTCCCCAGTGGAAGGAGGGCAACAACCAGCTCAAGAGCTTCGACTTTGCCGTGGCCAACCCGCCCTTCTCCAACAAGAACTGGACCAGCGGCCTGGATGCCGAGCACGATGAGTTTGGCCGCTTTGTCTGGGGCGTACCGCCGGAGAAAAATGGCGATTACGCCTTCTTGCTACACATCATCAAGAGCCTCAACAGCCGCGGCAAGGGGGCGGTGATCCTGCCCCACGGCGTGCTGTTTCGTGGTAATGCCGAGGCGCGCATCCGCGAGAATCTGCTCAAACAAGGCTTTATCAAGGGCATCATCGGCCTGCCTGCCAACCTCTTCTACGGCACCGGCATCCCGGCCTGCATCATAGTCCTCGACAAAGAGACGTCGCACCAGCGCGCCATCCAGGCCAACGGCTATACCAGCCAGCGCCTGTTTATGATCGATGCCAGTAAAGGCTTTATCAAAGATGGCAACAAGAACCGGCTGCGCGAGCAGGACATCCACAAGATTGTCGATACCTTTACCCGCGAGCAGGTAATTCCCCGTTACAGCCGCGCCGTGCCGCTCTCCGAGATCGCCGCCAACGACTACAACCTGAATATTCCGCGCTATATCGATGCCAGCGAGGCCGAGGATCTGCACGATCTGGCCGCCCACCTTAAAGGCGGCATTCCCAATCGGGACATCGACGCCCTGGGCGCTTACTGGCAGGTGTTCCCGACCCTGCGGGCCGATCTGTTTGCTCCGGCCCATGCGGGTTATAGCCATGGTCTGGTGGAGGCCGCCAAGGTCAAGGGCACCATACTGGCGCACCCCGAATTTATCCGTTTTGCCTCTGCTTCACTCGAACCCTTCTCGCGCTGGTTTACCGAGTGCCATCTGGCGGAGATAAAGCCGGGTGAATCGCCCAAGGCATTGATCGAGGAGATCAGCGAATCGCTGCTCGCCGCCTATGCGCCGCTGCCGCTGCTGGATAACTATGATATCTACCAGCTGCTGCTGGACTACTGGCACGCCGTGATGCAGGACGATGTGTATGTGCTCTCCCAGGATGGCTGGGCGGCGGGCAAGGTGCTGCGCGAGCTTAAGGTCGACAAGGGCGAAAAGCTTAAAGAAACGCCGGATCTGGTGCTGGGCAAGAGCAAGTACAAGGCCGAGCTGCTGCCACCGGCGCTGCTGGTGGCCCGTTTCTTTAGCGATGAGCAGGCCGACATCGACGCCCTGCAGGCCGCCGCGGATGAGGCAAGCCAAGCCTTGGAAAGCTATCTGGAAGAGCAGGGCGGCGAGGAGGGGCTGCTCAGTGACGCCGCCAACGACGCGGGCAAGATCAACGCCGCCAGCCTGAAGGCGCGGCTCAAGCAGGCCAGCGATGTCGAGGAAAAGGCGGCACTAAAAACCGCCATCAAGCTGTTCGAAGCCGAAAGCAGTGCCAAAAAGGCGGTAAAAGAAGCGCAAGAGGCGCTGGATCGGACGGTGGTGGCCCGTTACCCCAAGCTGACAGAGGGTGAGATCAAGCAACTGCTGGTGGAGGATAAGTGGCGCGCCAGCTTGCAGGCCGCCATCGAGGCGGAGATTGAGCGCATCACCCAGCAGCTGGCCAACCGCGTCAAGGAGTTGGAGGAGCGCTACAGCGCCACCTTGCCGCAACTGACTCAGCAGGTCGCCGCTCTGGAGGCCAAGGTCGCCGCGCATCTCAAAAGCATGGGGCTGGAGTGGGCATAATGGCAGAGCAGATGATGCAGGAGACAGCAGGCAAGGCGATCCCGGCAGGCTATCAGCAGACCGAAGTGGGGGTTATTCCGGAGGATTGGAGTGTATCCCCAATGTCATCATTAACGTGTTTGATGACCAATGGTTTTGTAGGGACAGCCAAAACGCATTATACAGAGGCCCATAATGGGGTTACATACATACAGGGTTATAATGTTGAAGAGAATGGCTTTAATTTTCATGGCATAAAAAAGGTTACTGAGGAATTCCATAGGAAAAATTCAAAGTCGTGCCTTAGGGCTGGCGATCTTTTAATGGTTCAAACTGGAGATGTCGGCCTTGTAACTGTTGTTCCTCCATGTTTGGAAGGAGCGAATTGTCACGCCTTAATAATAAATAGGTTTAAGCCTGAGTATGACTCGGCCTTTTTTTCCTATTTGTTTAACTCTCAGCAAGGGCGCATGCGGTTAAAAGAGTTAGAAACTGGAACAACAATGAAGCATATCAATGTCGGTGACTTGCTGAATTTTGTTGTACCGTTTCCTAGTAAAAAACAAGAACAAACCGCCATTGCCAATGTATTGTCGGATACCGATGCGCTGATAGGCTCACTGGAGCAGCTGATCGCCAAGAAGCAGGCCATCAAAAGCGCCGCCATGCAGCAGCTGCTCACCGGCCGCACCCGCCTGCCCGCCTTCGCCCTGCGCCCTGCGCCCCGATGGCACTCCAAAAGGCTATAAACCCAGCGAACTGGGAGAAATCCCGGAGGATTGGGAGGTGTGCGAGATGGGATCCTTAGGTTTTACCTATGGTGGTCTGACAGGGAAGTCAAAAAAAGATTTTGGCCACGGGAATGGTTTGTATGTTCCGTTCACTAATGTAATGGCTAACATTATTGTTGATATCGCCAAGCTTGAAAAAGTCCATGTTGCTGAAAATCAAAATGACGTAATTAATGGTGATTTGCTTTTTAATGGGTCATCAGAAACACCAGAAGAGGTTTGCTTTTGTTCTTTGGTTAATAATGATGTGTCTGGTTTATATCTAAATAGCTTTTGCTTTGGTTTTAGACGAAAGGATGGAGCGCAGTATATACCAATTTATTTATCATATTGGTTCAGGTCTTCGATTGGAAGAAAAGCTGTTTCGATAATGGCTCAGGGTTCTACCCGGTACAATATTTCCAAAAAGCAATTCCTCAAATTGTCGATCACTCTTCCATCAATAGAAGAACAAACCGCCATCGCCACTATTCTGTCCGATATGGATAACGAGCTGCAGGCGTTGACCAGGGCAAGATCGCGAACGTTTTTTAAGCAGGGCACGAGGATTTGACCGACCGAACAGGGTGTGATCTTATACTCT
>NZ_JAPCJA010000100.1:0-5977 GCF_027707745.1 Aeromonas sp. QDB23 | reverse complement strand
CAGTGCCTGCATAGAGAAAACAGACTACCCGCTCCCGGAAGAGTTGTTGTCAACATCCTCCCGGTGAACGGTTACGTTCGTTTTGTCGAACCATTGCATCGCCCTTTGTGATTGGCGTATAAACACACAAACACCTATTAGCGGAGAACGCTATGAATACCATTCGCTGGAATGTCGCCGTCTCGGCCGACACCGACCAGTCGCTTCGGATGTTTCTGGCCAGCCAGGGCGGCGGCCGTAAGGGCGACCTGTCGCGCTTCATCGAAGAAGCGGTACGGGCACACATCCTGGAGCTGAGCGCTGAGCAGGCCAAGGCCGCTAACGCCCATCTGAGTGAGGCAGAATTGACCAACGCGGTTGACGAAGCGCTCGACTGGGCACGTAAGCGCTGATGCGGGTCGTGTTGGATACCAACATCCTGTTCAGCGCCCTGATCTCGCCACATGGCGCGCCCGATGCGATCTACCGTGCCTGGCGGGCGGCGCGTTTCGAGGTGGTGACCTCGCGGATGCAACTCGATGAAATTCGTCGAGCCAGCCGCTATCCCAAGCTTCAGGCCATCCTACAGCCCGCCAAGGTGGGCGCCATGATCAATAACCTGCAACGGGCTGTGGTACTGGAGCGCCTGACCATCGAGGTCGAAGCCGATGATCCGGATGACTCGTTTTTGCTGGCCATGGCCTTGGCGGGCGATGCGGACTACCTGATAACCGGTGATCGCCGCGCCGGCCTGCTGCAACGCGGGCACATCGAACGCACGCGGATCGTCACGCCCGCCGTGTTCTGCGTCGAGGTGCTGTGATCAATGCCGGTCGGTTTTCTGACTCAAGAGCAACGCGACGGTTTTGGCCGCTATGTTGATTCGCCCAGCCGTGAAGAGCTGGAACGTTACTTCCACCTGAGCGATGAAGACCGTGAAGCCATCCAGGTGCTGCGGGGTAACCATAACCGTCTGGGTTATGCCGTTCTGCTGACCACCGTCCGCTTCGTTGGCGTTCTGCCGGACAAGCCCGCCGCCGTGCCGGTGGAAGTCCTGCAGGTGCTTTGCCGACAACTGGCGATTCCAGACCCCGACTGCCTCCAGCGCTATAGCGATCATCGCCGCTGGATACATGCCACCGATATTCAGAACCGCTTTGGCTATCGTCATTTCACCGATCCGGGCATCGGCTTTCGCTTGAGCCGCTGGCTGTATGCCCTCTGCTGGACGGGCACCGACCGGCCGGGAGTGCTGTTTGAGCGAGCCACCTCGTGGCTGTTCACACAGAAAGTCCTCCTGCCTGGTGTGTCTCAACTAGAGCGCTTTATCGCCCAGTTGCGCAGTCGGGTCGAAGAACGCCTCTGGTTTACGCTGGGCCGCAGCGTGACTGAGGAACAGCGATTGCAACTGCAAGACTTGCTGACGGTGGCCGAAGGCAACCACAGCTCCCGGCTGGATCAATTGCGCTCCGGCCCGGTCATGGTCAGTGGCCCCGCGTTGATTCGGGCACTGCGCCGGCTCGATGACGTGCGCGGCATCGGCATCACCTTGCCGGCGGCGGCGCACATCCCTCCCAGCCGTATCGCCGCCCTGGCCCGCTTCGCCAACACGGCCAAGGTCACCGCGATTAATCGGCTGCCGGCGTCGCGGCGGATGGCGACACTGGTGGCCTTCGCACTCTGCCTGGAGGCGACTGCGCACGACGACGCACTGGAAGTCCTGGAGGCCTTGCTGCGCGACCTGTTCAGCAACGCGGAGAAGGCCGACAAGAAAGCCCGCATGCGCAGCCTGAAAGACCTGGATCGGTCGGCCGCGACGCTCGCCGCCGCGTGCAAGGTCGTGCTGGACAGCTCGATCAGCGATGACAACGTGCGCGCCCGGCTGTTCAACGACCTGCCGAGGACCACCCTGGAAAAGGCCCTGGAAGAGGTCAACGCGCTGATCCGCCCGGTAGATGACGTCTATTTTCTTGCATTGGAAGCGCGCTACCGCAGCGTGCGCCGCTTCCTGCCCGACCTGCTCAAGCACATCCGCTTCGGCTTCAGCCCGGCCGGCAAGGGCGTGGCGGCTAGTCTGGAGTGGCTGCAACTGAACCTGCCGCGCCGGAAGCCAGAGGATGACGCGCCGCAGGAGATCGTGGCCAAGGCTTGGCAGAAGCACATCACCCGCGAAGATGGCTCCCTCGACATGGGTGCCTATGTGTTCTGCACGCTCGATGCGCTGCGCACGGCCCTGCGCCGCCGCGATGTCTTCGTCTCGCCCAGTTGGCGCTATGCCGACCCGCGCCTTGGCCTGCTCGACGGTGCCGAATGGCTGGCGGCGCGACCGATCATCTGCCGGTCACTGGGCCTGACCATCGACGCCAAAACCACCCTGGACGCCTTGTCCGTCGAGCTGGATGCAACCTGGCTGGCAGTAGCCGCGCGCCTGCCCGACAACCCGGCGATTCAACTGAGCGAGAACACCGAGGGCAAGACCGAACTGTCGCTCGGGGCGCTGGACAAGCTGGACGAGCCCTGCTCGTTGCTGCAACTGCGGGCGGCCGTGTCTGACCTGATGCCGCGTGTCGATCTGCCGGAAATCCTCTTGGAAATCGCCGCCCGCACTGGCTTTTCCGAGGCCTTCACCCATGTCTCCGAACGCAATGCACGCGCCGACAACCTGGTCACCAGCCTCTGCGCGGTGCTGTTGGGCGGGGCCTGCAACACCGGCCTGGAGCCCTTGATCCGCACCGACAACCCGGCGCTGCGCCGTGACCGGCTGTCCTGGGTCAGCCAGAATTATATCCGCGACGACACCCTGTCAGCGGCTAACGCCATCCTGGTCGGAGCGCAAAGCCAACTGGAACTGGCCCAAGTCTGGGGTGGCGGCGAGGTCGCCTCCGCCGATGGCATGCGCTTCGTCATACCGGTGCGCACCGTGCATGCCGGCCCCAATCCGAAGTATTTCGGCACCGGCCGGGGTGTCACCTGGTACAACCTGATTTCCGACCAATTCTCCGGCCTCAACGCCATCACCGTGCCCGGCACGCTGCGCGACAGCCTGGTGTTGCTGGCGGTCGTGCTGGAACAGCAGACCGAGTTGCAGCCGACGCAAATCATGACCGACACCGGGGCCTACAGCGATGTGGTGTTCGGGCTCTTCCGCCTACTTGGCTACCACTTCAGTCCGCGGCTGGCCGATGTCGGCGGTACCCGCTTCTGGCGCACGCGCCCGGACGCGGACTACGGCAAGCTCAACGGGCTGGCCCGCCAGTCGGTCAAACTCGACCTGATCGCCGAGCACTGGGACGACCTGCTGCGCCTGGCCGGCTCGCTCAAACTCGGCCGGGTGCCGGCGACTGGCATCATGCGCACGCTGCAAACGGGAGATAGACCCACCCGGCTGGCCCAGGCGCTGGCCGAATTCGGGCGGATCGAAAAGACTCTGCACACGTTGACCTATATCGACGACGAGTCCAAGCGCCGCGCCACCCTGACCCAGTTGAACCGAGGCGAAGGCCGGCACAGCCTGGCCCGCGCCGTGTTCCACGGCAAACGCGGCGAGCTCCGCCAGCGCTACCGCGAAGGCCAGGAAGACCAGCTCGGTGCTCTGGGCCTGGTGGTGAACATCATCGTGCTGTGGAACACCCTCTACATGACGGCGGCCGTGGAACGGCTCAAGCAGCACGGCTATCCAGTGCTGGAAGAGGATTTGGCCCGGCTATCGCCGCTGATCTACGAGCACATCAACATGCTCGGGCGGTATTCCTTTGCGGTACCGGAAGAAGTTGCGCGCGGCGAGCTGCGGCCACTGCGTAATCCAGACGACGACCTGTGATCCCCCTAAACGCTATGAGCAACACCCAAGCTGCTGCTGGATCGGCGGGCACTTCACCGAGCCGAACGAACAGAAAACGCAGCAATCCCCTGGGTTGGGGCGCAGCAGCGCCTTGCAGTTGCTGCACTCGTAATAGAACTGGCAGGCGTCCGTGGGCATGGTTTCCGGCTTGGCGAAGCCGCAGCGCGGGCAAGTCAGCACGGACTCAAGGACAATGGCGCTCATCGTGACCTCACTTCTGCACTGTGGAGGGGTATCCCGCGTTCGCGGTCGCCTCAGTCAGTGCCTCGGGCTGGGCCTTATCGGGATCGTAGGTGACGGTCGCCGTCTTCTGGTCGAAATTGACCTGGACGTCACTCACGCCGGACACCTTCTCCAGCGACTTCTTGACCGTGATCGGACAGAGTCCGCACGTCATGTTCTGCACGTCGAGCGTGACGGTTTTCGGGGGAGCCGCCAGCGCCACGAAGGGCAAGGCGAAAAGCACGGCGATCAGCAGTTTGCGCATGGTTAATCTCCTTCAGTAGAACAGCGGGGCGAGCCACGGCACGGCCAATAGGCCGAGCAGCAGCACGCTGACGATCCAGAACACGAGTCGCTGTCGCACGAGCGTGCGCGGATCGGCGCAGGGTGTACCTGGCGTACAAACCTGTGGCACCAGGTAGAGCTTGCGGAATGCCAATCCCAGGAACAGTAGAGTCAACCCGATGAAGAGGGGGCGTAGTGGCTCCATCATGGTCAGAGCGCCCACCCACGTACCGCCGACACCGAGTGCCAACAGCACCAGTGGCCCGACACAGCACACCGACGCACCGATGGCGGTCAGCGAACTCGCGACCAGCGAGCCTTTCCCGGTGAGTTGCATCCCCATTCCCATCTCCTGAGCCTGATTGCCTAGGTGCTATTCTAAACTCCGTACCAAAGTACGGAATCAAGGAGAAAGTGATGGCCACAGAGCTGACCATTGGCAAGCTGGCAGACGCCGCCGGGGTGAACGTCGAGACGATCCGCTACTACCAGCGACGCGGGCTGCTGGATGAACCAGCCAAACCCTTGGGTGGCCATCGGCGCTATCCGGTGGACATGGTGAAGCGACTGCGTTTCATCAAGCGGGCTCAGGCGCTGGGTTTCACGCTCTCGGAAGTCGGTGGACTGCTGACGCTGGATGAGTCGTGCGCCTGTGCCGAAACGCGAGCACGGGCTGCACGCAAGCTCGCGTTGATCGAGCAGAAGATGGCCGACTTGGTCGTCATGCAGCAACTGTTAGGCGAACTGGTGCAGCAATGTGATGCGGGAGACGGCGGAACGATCTGCCCGATCATCGAGGCACTGATCAGAGAGTAATGCCTGGCGGGTGAGCTGGAGATCGGAAAGCCCCTTTACGGTGGGATTCAGAGCTTACGTTGGTTTTTGGTTCCATTGCTCCCCAAACCCCAATTTTCGGCGGTTTGGGCTTACACCCCCCAATTACACGCAGGCCTTCACCCTGACCGTCCGTTACGGTGAGCACGACCGACTTTTGGCCAATGCCAACTGCCAGCCCCACGGTAGCGAGGGTATGACTGATCTACCTATGCGGTAGTTTCGACATGATCACCAATGCAATAGCATTCAGGAGACGGCTAATAGGTTTTTATCCTATTACAGTCTTTCTGCCGCAATGGCCTTCGCTTTCCATGGAGGACATCAGCGGATCGACGACAAATCGACCTCTATCCGCCTAAATCCAATGTTGTTTGCGGTGTTGGCCGCCGCGTCGATGCTCTTGAACACACGCCAGCCACCGCGTTGTCGTTCCAGGACAACGGTTTCGCTCTGTTTGCCGAACTGAACCAGGTGCAGGTGGTAGCCCTGACCCATCGGCGTCGGCACGATCATCGCCTTTGAGAACCCACCCTGCTCAAAGATCCATTTCGCTTTCAGCTCTTCCATGTCATATCTCACATTTGATGAATCAATTTGCGAATATGATAGCCTGTTGCGGTGTCCTTGGGTAGCGCCTCGGTACCGGTGCGCCTCCCCTACCCCATCAGCTGAGCCTCGGGGGCGTGAACTGGCCCAGTGAGAGAGAGACGAAGAGAGCGAAAAGAAGCGAAAGAGAATGGGGTTCTAGGGATTTTCCGTCCAAAAACGACAAAGTGCTCTGGAGGCCGCGCCGTCCGTGGCCTCCAGAGGGGT
>NZ_JAPCJA010000099.1:0-5980 GCF_027707745.1 Aeromonas sp. QDB23 | reverse complement strand
TCCTGCATGGAGACGCGATTAGATCACAGACGATCTGCCTGTTCAAATTTCATTAACAAAGTGCGATCCCGCCCTGGATTCCAGTAGGGTCTAATGGGGTACGCAGCCCTCTGTCCGGCTTGTTCGCCTCGCTCCGTAACGCGATGGCTACCGCACCCGACTGACGGCACAGTCAGGGGCTCAGCATCATCGTAGTCATTTGGGCGCCGCTTCATGATTTTTTCAACTTTACCATGGTGTTACCACCATGAACATGAGCCATATCACTACTCAAACGAATATTTTCAATGTATTGACTCTGCTCTGCTGCCTGGAATGGATCGAGTGGTCTGATATACCTAAACAAGGATACTGGGGGTCTATATGGCTAATATGCCGTTGAGTATTCAACGGCAATAAGAAAATCAGCATCGACGACCATTAGGTTGTACAGAGTCAATTCACAATATGCCTGCTGAGCTCTCGGTGTAATGGTGATCGGCAATCTTTATGGTGTGTGATCGGTTGTTGTGATTAGGTACTGGTTACGCTACTCAACCTCCTCTTAATCAGCCCTGAGCCTTGCTATGACAGCGTTTGATACAATAATGGTTAGGTGGTTAAGTACCGTTGCTGAAAAGCGCTGTGAGCGTTTGAGGAGCCCTCACCGAGGTTTACAGTGACTTTATATAGAAACTACTTAATCAATTAACCAAAACCCACTGTAGGCCAGTAATGGTGCGGCATTCAAGCTGATTAAGCAGTCCACATTGTACTTAACCACTGCCTAATCACTTAATCATCTGCCAACCCTACAGGCAGAAAAAAGCCCCGCCTTATCGGCAGGGCTTAAGAGTCACTTCTTGTCGGCTTTGCCCTTCTCTTTGGGGCTATCGACGGGCAGCAGGTACTCAGTCCTATTGGAGCGCTCCTTGCGGCTCTGGAGCTTGCCCTCGCTCGCTAACACCCTGAGGGCTTTACCCCAGTTGCTCGCCATGCTCAACTTCTCACCGTGGCGGGCGCACAGCTCGCTCGCCGTGAGCCATTCAGATGAGGCCAGCGGACGTGACAGGTGGTGGTGGTAAATAACCTCATAATATGGGCCCTTGTCTGTGTGAGCATCGTTTTCCGATGCGGCCAGTGCAGCTGTCGCGTCATCCAGAAACCACGTCGCGCCAGACTCATAGTGTTCCCTTACCTCCAGCCAAAACTGGCGCAGTTGCTCAGGGTCTGTCTGGGACAAACGGCCTGCACTCCAGCTCCAGCCAAGGACCGCATTGAGGCTCTCAACATCAGCTGCCGCAGCCAACTCGATAACAGCAAATCTGGCGTTACCGGTTGTATCCTTGAGAAAATCCGTCCCGTTGACCGTGGCAATAAATGAAGTCTGGCGCTTTTTGGTGGTCATGCTGCGGGCATAGGGTAGGCGATAGCTGTCGTTCTCTCGGGTCAAAAAAGCCTTGAGGCTACCCGCCTCATGTCGGGTCGTACTCTCAAGCTCAGCCAGCTCCACAACCCATGCAGACACTGCGCGACGAACATCATCAGGCTTGTCTGGATTGATGGCACAATCGAGGGTCGAACCTTGCACCACAGCAGCCAGACGGCTCACCCAGGCGCTTTTTCGATAGGACTGCGCCCCCACCAACACAGGCACCAATTTCGAGTACCAGCGCGGTTGATAGAGTGCAGCGACACACCCAACCAGCCATGCATGTAACACCGCACTCGCATAGACGGGATTAGCAGAATTGAGGGTAGCAATCACCGCATCGATGCGCGGTTTCCCATCCCACGGAGCCCCACGTTCGAGCCACTGACGCACAGGGTGATAACTGTGGCGCTCACAAATTGCGATCAGGTGCTCCTCAATCACGGCATCCGGCACACCTGCCAGCTGGCAGGCATCAACCAGCGCAGATCGCTGGCCCGCCTCAGAGCCCCCCAGGCGCTCACCATCAGCACCCGCCAGTTCCGGCTCACCCGTCATCAGGTTGTAGCGCGGCAACCATGCCTGAAATCGAATGAGGGCGCACAGATTTGCACTGGTTTTGATAGGGCGGCCAGTAGGACCCATGTCCGGCAGAGTCAGCAGTTCACCCTGCATCACCGACCTGACAGCTTGTTGAACCTGTTGTGTGGCAATGCCGTCGTTCTGACCATCATTTGACGGAATATCATGCCCCGCTGTAGTATTTTCATTATTATTCATTTTTATAGTCCTCGGCTTTATCGCCTGATTGTTGTTATATAGAAGCCCTTGTCATTTTCTACTTTTTAATTTCGTGAGCAGCAAACATATTAACCATACACTCAATTAAATCTAAGCGGTTTTTATGAATGGTATTGTGCAACCAATAATGGCGGTATTAGCCCGTCTGTCCTCGATCAGCAAATGAGCCCGAGCGCCCGCAGGCGTTGGAGCGCCTGATCCTGTGCGTCGTTCGAATAATCGGGTTCCTGAGTGATCCGAGCAAGACGCGCAACCAGCCGCATGCTATTTTCATCAAGCCTCGCAGACACATCGAGCAATGACACTGCGTAGTGAGTGTTACATGCCGATGCCAACGCAGCAGCCAGCACCCTGCTAGATCCGGTGCGCGGGTGCTCTACAATGAGAGCCAAAATTTCGTTCAGAATTTTCATCTATTTTTTCTATTCCCTCTATTTAGTTAAAAAGTATTGTGCCTTTTCGGTTGTCATAAATTCTGCTGGTTAGATATTGGTTGTTATCTAAACGCCCTCGATTGATCAGCATCAAGCGATGTCATGACTGCGTTTTGTGTAATAATAAATAATCATCTAAACAGTTTTTATAAATGGCATTGCGCAATAAATATGGATGCCGTCACCAATATATGTATCAAGGTTGTTCCTCCTTCGTCAGACTCCACCTTGATACATATATCAGGCTTCTCGGTCATTCCACATTTCCCGCTCCATGCCATCCATAAAAAGGGATTCTCCACCCCACTGCGTTCGCAAGCTCACTACGGGGGTTACGGGTTCGCTACTCTCACCACATCCCCATACTTACGCACTTTTGTGCGCGTAAGTATGGTTAAAGAAGCCCGTACTTACGTAGTCTCACGCCTCGCACTTACGTGTGTGGCGGTCGGACTTACTTACTATATTTTTATTGTCACCCCCCTCCAATTTTAATCTCGATATACTAATGAATTAATTCATAACCTACTTGAATTAAGACAAATCATTTTCACTGGATTCATTTTTTCGTCTGAATATCACAGCTGCCATCCCTCTGCTCCGCACTGAGGTATTATTGACCTGATTTATTACTGGAGACTCAGGTTTGATATAATGTGTATTATCCGCTGATAGCTGACTGTGAGTCATACGAATTCCGCTTAAATCGGCATCAGCAGGGCAGCTAGGCAGTCGCCCACCTCTAGCCAATTTCCTATTGCCATAACGGTCAACAGAGCCAGTGGCCTGATGGCCCATCAAATATGCAATACGTTGGCGGTCCATTCCGGAACCTTTGAGCTCAGAGCCGAGCTGGTGACGCCAGCTATAAAATGTGGGTAGAGCCTTACGCCTAGGCCATAATTTTTTACCAGCAGCCCGCAGCCTGTCCTGCATCACACCAACGTCTACTCGTTGTGCCTGCATGACACAATATCTGAGCAGGCCAGAATCGATGCCATCCAACAGTAAAGTCCGGTCTGCCCCCCGTTTTCCGCTATGGCTTTTTTTAGCGCCCGTCACAATAACCCGATTTCCATCCCCCCTCAGACCTGAAAGCTCAGCGGGTCTAATGCCTGCGTTTTTAAAAATGAGGATGGCAGAAACCATACTAATGTCACCACGTTGATTAAAATATGATTTCAGAGCATCCTCATCTGCCTGATTGATCGCCCTCGCTCGGGGCTGTCTGGATCTTTTTGATAAATTGCTACCATGTGCAGTCACAGGGTTTTTCGCCCTCCGAATACGTTCGGCAGCATCAGCATAGCCCAGCATATTCTGGTGATATGCCAGAGCACATCGCAGTCTCCGCCAATACCCTGGTCGGTAATCTGGTGCACAGGCTAGCAATTCCTGAGAAATATTTTTTGCCGTGAGTGGCATCTCTCTATTTTCAAGGCGCTGATAAAAAAATTTAGCCAGCTTCGTATACTCAAACTCCGTCTTTTTGGTAACCATATATCTCCTAGAGCTCTTTTCGGCCCCTATTTAAAACCTATTATCTTAACGCAAAAATTATGAGCGCCAGCCATATAAGATAACAACTCACGTAACGTTTATCGTAAAATGATAGTGAACGGTATCACTACAATAATTGAATTATTGCATACAGTATTATATCGTGGATTTGTTGTCAGTTAAATAAAACCACTTGACCTATAAGAATATATTGTTTTTGTCTACTCCCCATCGCTGACTCAATTTATGTATAGCTGCCATCCGCCTATCATCCATATGTAATGTAGATGAGCTATTAACGGAAATATCGTGTATTCTCGAATCACTATCGTCTATAGACGCAGTGTCTGAACCATAACACTGATGAGACTCGTCGGATTTAGCTATCGTAGCTGGTTCCAGTTTCGTAAAACCATTAAAACAGCGGTCCAGCACAGTATCCTCAACGGCATCATAATCAGGTGCATCCTCTACAATCCATTTCCCGTAGTGCCTATATATCATGGCGGTACTGGTTAGCCCCATTTTACGGGCAATCCGCTCTACAGAGACGCCCGCAGTGAGCATCTGACTCGCATAGGTGTGGCGGAATTGGCTAGGCCCTCGATAGCGTACAGCTACTCGTTCACAATAGGGCCTAAAAAATGCCTCCCGAAAATCGTCAACAGAGACATAGGGCCGATCTTCTTCCTGCGAATACGCCAATAAGGTTCTATACATCTGTAAAGATTTTTTATTGTCCGCTTGTAATACAGTAATTAACTGAGGTTGTCTTTGATGGGCATACTCAACCAGTGTTTTGGCTGCGCTCAGAGTCCAGCCACACAGTTCAATGACCCGTTTTGACTCCCTGGTTTTTGGGATTTTAAATTCCTTATCCACCAGCGCTAAATCGATAAACAGCTGCTGCTTATTCAGATCAATTGACTCGACAGTAAGAGCCATGAGTTCGCTAATTCGCAGCCCAGTACCGATTCCCAGGGTGATTAATGCCACCTCAATCGGGTAATGCTCCTCGCAACTCCTCAGAGCCTGGATCTCATGCTGTAAAAATGGATCAGGATCGTTGGAAGATGTTTTACACGTTTTTATATTTTGTATCGGACTCATGGCAATCAGCCTATCGTCCACAGCCCTAGTGAATATCTGCCGCAAGATTGAGAGATAGTGATTTACAGTTTTGTTACTATATTCCTGATGCAACCTAGCCAAAAAGAGGCCCATGTCGGTTGCGGTCACATCAGAGATAATCTGCCTACCAATCCATTTATTAAGCTGTTCAGATTTGCGACGAAAAGCCTTAAATGTAGCTGGCGCATATGCCGGCTTCATAATAATAACATTATTTTTTAGTGCCACCTCAATCGTCATTGCTATCTTGTTTTTTCTATACGCCATTAACTCCACCCTCATGTCATTTGCGGTGAGATTAACCGCATCAAAACGACATGTCAACACGTCAAATCATATTTTTTCAGGCTTGTCAATATCCATTTTTACCAATATTTCAATGGAATTTAAGACAGGTTATTAGATATTCCTAATGTGCGTCATTCATCACCAAAAAAAACAATATAAATAGTCCAGATGAATTTATTTATATTATTTAATAATCTTATTCTGGACGGTGAGGGAGAACAAATTTAAGCGCATCAGAAAAATCTAATTGTTCTACTACAGCCTGCAAACGCTGCACTGTGGATTTTTTTCCATAATGGCGATAGGTAAAACCAATTTTGCTATGTCCTGCCAGGTCTGCCCTTAACCATCCCCTCATATGAGCGAGGCGTGGCGCGGCTTCTGAGGTATGATCGCCATCCTTGACCAGCTAATA
>NZ_JAPCJA010000098.1:0-6042 GCF_027707745.1 Aeromonas sp. QDB23 | reverse complement strand
TTCGAGCCTCAGTTTGTCCGCAAGGGCCAGTCCCGCCTGACCCAGATGGACGACCAGATCCTCGCCCTCTACGCCAAGGGCTTGAGCACCCGGGATATCGTTGACGCGTTCAAAGAGATGTATGACGCCGACATCTCGGCGACGCTGGTATCGAAGGTGACCGAGCGCGTCATCGAACAGGTCCACGAATGGCAAAATAGGCCGCTGGATCCGCTCTATCCCATCGTCTATCTGGACTGCATTGTGCTGAAGATCCGTGCGAACCAGCGGGTGATCAACAAGTCGCTCTATCTGGCACTGGGCATCAATATGGAGGGTCACAAGGAGCTGTTGGGCCTGTGGCTAGCCGAGACCGAAGGGGCAAAGTTCTGGCTGTCGGTCCTGACTGAGCTGAAGAACCGCGGCCTGGAAGACATCCTGATTGCGTGTGTGGATGGCCTCAAGGGCTTCCCTGATGCGATTGCCGTGGAGTATCCCCAGACCAAGGTGCAACTGTGTATCGTCCACATGGTGCGCAACTCGTTGCGCTATGTCTCCTGGAAGGACTACAAGGCGGTGACGGCGGATATGAAGCAGATATACCACTCTGCGACGGAACGTGAAGCTCAGCAGGCACTGGCGGCCTTCGGCGAGCGCTGGGATAGTCAGTACCCGCAGATAGCGCGCTCCTGGCAGAGTAACTGGGACAATCTGATCACGCTATTCGATTATCCCCCCGCCATCCGGAAGGTGATTTACACCACCAATGCTATCGAGTCGCTAAACAGCGTGCTGCGCAAAGCGACCAAGCAAAGGAAGCTCTTCCCGACCGATGAATCTGCGCTAAAAGTGGCGTTTCTCGCGATACAGCAGGCTTCAAAGAAGTGGACCATGCCAATCCAGAATTGGAAGCTTGCCCTGAATCGCTTTATTATCGAGTTCGGTGATCGCCTGAACGGTCACCTGTAATGGAGTGGGCAGTTACACAGAATTATTTACAGGCTCAAGGATGGCGATCATACCTCAGAAGCCGCGCCACGCCTCGCTCATATGAGGGGATGGTTAAGGATTGGTACCACAGATGATTACACCTCCTCGTCATCTCTCATAATGATGCCGATAAAGCTAGTTATCGGCATAAAGGGCCAAGGGGTTGAAATACCCCTTGGCCCTTCCATGGGCGATAAGGTGTTAACCGTCTGAATTTATTGATCATTTTTCGTTTCTTTCATTCAGTCCATCGCGTTTCGACTCTGATTGTTCGATAGTCTGATCTCTTTTTATCTTGTTCATAGTCGTATAGATCGTTACGGCAACCAGTATGCCAGTGGATATATAGCCGATGATCTTTAACCATTCTTCTAGTGACATGTCGGTTTCTCTAGGTCTTGTGATGTGAACAGGTGCATTTTATCTCTTCTGGTAGGCGCCTGATAATTTGAATACACGAACCATTTTGCCATAAGAGCCTCCGGCCCCTTTGTTCTACCTACAGGCATGACTGCGCATAATGCGCCGTTTTGTTAAATGCCCATCCGAAACCCGCCGATAAGCCAGTCCACGCAATTTTGCTGGTTTATCAGGTATTTACTTGGATGAAACGAGAGTTGACCAAAAACTTCATTTTTCGATGGTTCGAATGTGGTTTATCAGAAGAAGAGACGGCCAATCTTTGTTTCGTTTCTGTGAGGCAGGTCACATATTGGGATAAGAGCAAAGAGATCCCACCTGTCTATAAGCGGCTAATGCGTATGGCTTCAGGGAGAGAACTGCCCACCATTTGGAAAGACTGGGAAGGCTGGAGGATGATGAATGATTGCCTTGTATCACCCACTGGAGTGAGGTTCGACAGGCGCAGAATCGAGGCGATTGCAATCATCCAGGTGGAGAGATCAGAACGACAGATGGCCGCCTTCTACTGGAGGAAAAAACTCGGCGTAATGTGATGTTTGGGGGCGGAAGCCCCCATTTCATTAAGTCGCCCGCATAACCGAACCATCGAGTGGTCAAAGGGCCAAAAGGGAAAGGACAGGGGGCAGACGGTAGGGGTAGAGGGTAGAGGTAGAATTCCCCCCGTATTACTACACGGGGGGAGCCGAACCGGAAAACCCGTGGCCCCAAAGACAAAGACGGCGAAAGACCTTGAGAGCGGCTTGTCTGCGACAGGAGGACGATGCAGGCACCACCCGCGCCCTATAGCCTTCGGCTGGTCGCTCTGACTGGGGCACTAAAGATCGGTTTTGCAGGGAAGGGGGAGGAGGGTCATTCTCGGGAAAATTCAGAGCCGCCTAAAGGCGGGAGCCGCGCTTAGAGGCATGATCTCTCGGGGTGAGTGCGAGGGTTGCGCTTCTATGGCTGCGCCATGAAAGACAAACACCCCGCCAGCCCAGTAAAAATGCGGCATCCACAACCGTATTTAACATAAATAAGCCGTTACGCAGTCAGCTTTATTTATGTCCGGTCATCACTTGGTTTGTTTTTGGTATCACCGCCCGCAAAGAGGGCATCATTGTACTTCCGGCGCAGGGTATCCCCCTCTGGGTCACAGTAAACATCAACCGGCTTGCCCTGATACCTCACAACCGCATGGCAGGCGCTCATAGCATCCACACTGGCCAACTGATCCGGCCAATCGTCACTGTAAACGGGCTGCACATCGTCACCCTTGCGCAGGGCGAAACAATACTCGACCCGATATGATCCCCGTTCATCCTTTATCAACTGGTGACAACTGATGATCAGCTTGTGTCCCGCGAACGGCCCTACAGAAAGAACCCCGCCAGCAGACGCAGCAGGAGCGCCGCTAGCACGTACCCCAGCACCGGACGTACCACCCACCTCCCCAGCAGCCGGAACAGTGGCAGGAGAGGGCGCAGGGGCTTCGACAGGCTTATCAAGATATTCAGGCTTAATGAAGCCAAAGAAGATACAAAACCCAATAAGCGCCAGAAAAAAAAGTATTTTAGGATCTCGAAACATCGAGCTGCCCGCGATTGTATCCGAGACCTTACCTGTTGTAGTTGAGTCATAGAGTTTGAAAACATATTTCGGCACCTTATTGAATGGCTTGGCTTGCAATACATCGGACATGGACGACCCGCTATTATCTGCCAGATGCAAAACCGTCTTATAGCGGCCCCCAATGCCCAACAGGCCCATATTGGTATGGCGAATTGCAGTTTCAGCAGCTGCACGAATAACGGCATGCACCTTTTTGATGTTCGGGGTTGTGAATACAAAGTCCCAGTTATGGTGACGGTGCATATCAAATGCCACGTCTATTGTTTCCGGTCGGCCATCTGCCTTGGCAGCATCCGGCCCGTTCGGATAATCCAGACGGTCTAAATCACTCTGACGCCATGAAGGCGGAAAGATCCGCTGCACTTCATCGACCAGAAAGAACACCCCCTTCGGTGCCCAGTGGTAGAACCGAGCGAACCTATCGCGCCCGTCTTGCGATTCGGTCTCAATGTAGGTCACTTCAAAGCCTTCCGGCACCGCCTTACCCAGTACCTCCCTGCAACGCTCAGCGGTGAAGCCGCGCACGTTGGTGATGATGTGACGGCCTGCCTTGATGGCGGGGAGTACATCGGTATGGATCGCCCCCGATGATTTGTAAGAGCCTGGCGCCCCGTGATGGATCTTGATGGACATTTACCACCCCATCATATTGAGCATGAAGCGGGTGACGAATGCCTGAGACAGTATCGCCAGACCTTTATCAAAATGCAGGTACAGCAATATCCCCCGAACACTTGGCGGCAATGAATTGAAAGAGGACGAAAGCAGCTCACTGAAATGGATATTCAACAAAATCTCCTTTGCCACATCCCAAGTAAACGTCAAAAGAAACAGCTTGAACTCAACCCACTGCACCGCCATTCGCACAGCAAACCATGCAGCAAACTGCACGGCCAACTGATATATATCGTCAAAGAACGAACCGAAGAAATCACCAAGCCATTCCATGCCATCACCTCTTAAATATAATCATCAGGGCCACGAAGTAGAAAATAAACATCATCAATGCTGCCAAGGTTTTCCAGTAATCACCGGATGGCGGGCAAATGGTGCATTCCTTTCCCTGATGCGTGAATAAGTCCAAACATTCCATTGGATCAGCAGAGCCCGTAAGACTAAATGAAAACACCTGTTTCACATCCTCAGCAATAGAGGCATATTTATCCGTAAGGGATTTATTTGTATCAGCGAGTTTTTTATCCATTGCCGGAACATCAAAAAAACAGTTTTCTCCTGAACAAGCAGAATTATAACTGCTACCACCCACAGATAATGGATTATCAGCAGATCCCGGCATCTTGGAATAATCAACACCCTGACCACCCTCACCAGAACCAGAACCAGAACCAGAACCAGAGGACTTAAGCAAACTTTCTATTGAAGATAAAGTATTAACCATCTTTGATGTATTGCTAAGGTTTTGCTCGGTAAAACTAGACATTCGACCGGTTGCCTGATTTGTTTCACCATTCAAGCTATAAATCCCAGACAAAAAGCCAGTAGTCTGCCCCATCATAACAGTCAACCCTTCAAGCTGATGCGCTTGAGCAGGACCGAAAGAACTCGCAGCACCAGACGAACCACCACCCGAAGAACCAGAACCATCCATCTTTGATATCATTGATTGAAGATGCTCATTGGTTTGATAAGCTGCACGCAAGAGACCATCATTGGAATTTCTAGTATAAGAAAGATCGCCGGACATCATATTCAAATGATGAAGAGCGGTTTTCATATCAACAGAAAGCGACTGAGCACTATGAGCAATAGAATTAATATTGTTTGAATCCTGCTTAGTACTATCTACCACCTGACGCAGAGCAACACCCAGATTTTTATTCAGTTTGGCAACCGCACCAGAAACAGAAGTACCTGTGGCATCACCAATAACAGGTTCAAAATTAAGCCAGCCATCAATCGGTTTAGTACCAGCCCCCCCTTCATCTGGCGTATTACCACTGCCATCCGAGTCACCGTTACCACTGCCATTCTCTGACAACTTACACGCCGTGCCCGTGGTTTCCACTGGCCCCTTGGTGTTATTCAACGGCAATTCAACACACACACCCTTGCAATCAACCTTACAGCCCCCGAGTTCCGAACCTTCAAATTTAAGACAGACAGGCAAGGGCGTTGCCATCGTCACATTCCCCAATTGCACACCGACAGGACAACCCGCAATAGCAAATGCCAGCGATGGGAAAAACAATAAAAGCCAACCTATGCGCACACAGCCCCCAATATAAAAAAAGGCGACCGAAGCCGCCTTAGATTGAAAAGGATGTTCGCCATCCCTCGACAAAGAACAAAAACCAGAGTGTCCCGATAAGCAGGGACATGGCTTAGGCTTTGCGAATAAGGCCGATCAGGATACCGACCCCGACAACGGCAGCAACAACCAGCATCACCTTGGGAGAAGTGGCGTTAACGTCTGCCAGCGCGGTATCAAGCGCAGAGCCAGCAGCGGCAGCAGAGCCACCCTCGGCAGCATTAGCGACACCCATGGCAGAGACAGAAGCCACAGCAGCGATACAACCGTTACGGAACAAGCCTGACAGTTTTTCCATTTTTATTTATCCTCGTTTTGCACCAACAATAACACGGGCAACAGCGCCCAATTTAAGACCGACAACCCAGATGGCTAATCCAAAGCCAAAGGCGGCGGTTACGGTGGATATATCGAACTGAAACCAGCTCGATATATCCGTTAATCGGTTATGCTCCTGCACGGTCAGCAACACATATTTGCAGGAATCCCCCTCGGATAAACGGGCATAACCCTCGGAGGTAATATCTAAACAAAGCATTATCGCGCCCTCGTCGTCGCTCGCTGCGCGCTCTCGCTCCTCCTCCTCGTTGCGCGGCGGTTATACCGGCTTTTTGGTAGGCTGGAAACCAACAACCACATTGCGGGTCGGATTCTGGGGATCCGCTTCCAGCACCAAATCAATGGCAACCAGCTTGGGCAGGGCGAGATCGTGAACATTTTGTTAAAAATTAAAAATAGTTTTTTGCCTACAAAACAAATACTTATAGGCCTGT
>NZ_JAPCJA010000097.1:0-6096 GCF_027707745.1 Aeromonas sp. QDB23 | reverse complement strand
ATTGAACTGTCAGGAGCTGGCTGCACAACAGCCATTACGCCCAATCAACTGGTGCAGTCGTCTTCTGAAAATGACACCCACACTGCCGAGCCACCACCGAACAGGGCACCGGTGGTCAGCGCCTGAGAACCAAGGTTGGCGCTCAGGTTGATCTGTGGGTAGAGCTTGGCGACAGCCACACCATAGTCTGCATTGGCCGCATGCAACAGCGCCTCTGACGCCTGGATATCCGGTCGGCGGCGCACCAGTTCTGAGGGCACGACGAGCGGCATCTCGACGGGTAGAGTGAAATCGGCCAGAGTGAAGGCCGGGATGCCACCCGTGCCTGGGGCACGACCGGCTAGCACCGCCAGTAGATGTTCGGTTTGTTGCAGTTGTTTACGCAGCGCAGGCAGTTCTGCCCGCGTTTGCTCCGCCTGAGCTTGTAGGCTCAACGCTTCATCAGGTGAGGCCTGACCGATACGCACGCGTTCATGGGCTAGGCGCAGTTGCTCATCCTGCACGCGCAAAATGGCAGTAGTGGCTTCTAGTTGCGCGGCGAGGCGTGCTCGGGTAATGGCAGCGGTTGCCATGTTGCCGGCAAGGGCCAGGCGCGCAGCATTCAGTTCGAAGCGACGGTAGTCGGCGCGAGCAGCCAAGGCTTCGAGTGCGCGCCGGTTGCCGCCAGCCAGATCGAGGTTGTAATGCACGCCAACGCTGGCGTTGTAGAGGCTGAATTGACGTGCGTCTCCGCTCAACCCTTGGCTACCGGGACTCATTTGCTGGCGCTGAGATCCCAGTGCGACATCTACCTGTGGATATTGCGTCGAGCCCGCCTGTGCGGCAAGAAGCTCCTGCGCGTGTCGCAAATTGGCGCTGATGCTCGCCAGCGTCGGGCTGACATGGAAAGCTTCGTTTATCAGTCCGTCGAGTGCGGATGAACCCAAGCTTTGCCACCATTGCGTTTCGATCGGAAGCCCTTCGACTAGACGTTGTGTTTCGCCGAACTGCGTGGGAGCGGACGCGGTTCTATCAGCCACTGGTATTGCAGTGTAGCGAGCCACATCGGGTGCGGTGGGACGCTTAAAATCAGGGCCAGCGGCGCAGCCGGCCAGACCGGCGGTGATCAGACCAGCTACCAGGTAAGTTGCCGCAAGCCGTCCTTCGAGGCTGATGGGGCGCTGGCATGTTTTAGCGTGCTCCATAAAAATGCTCCACGAAAGGTTTACGGAAAGCTTGGTGGCAGCCCAAGCAGCTTTCCTGCACGTGGGCGAATGATTGGATCACCGCCTTGCCGTCGCTGCTCGCAGCAGCCAGCTTCATGGCCAGCGCCGCCTCGTGAGTCTGCGCGTCAAAGTTTCTGAACTTGGTCGCATCAGCGCCGAGGTAAGCAAGGATGCGCATTTTTTCAGTAAGCGGTGGCTCGGGGTGTGCAGCAACTTTTGGGGCGAGCTGAACGACCTGAACCCATTCCTCCTGCGAAATCGCACCGGTAATAGCCTGCATGTTGCGCCCGAGTTCCTGCATGATCTTGCGTAGCGCCAGTGGCTCAACCTGGGTAGCGTCACCAGCCCAAGCTGGCAACTGAAAACCCCATAGAAGCAGGCAGGCCGTAACGGTCAGGGTGATAGTTCCAAATGCGTGGCTGTGTTTGCGGTGGGTCATGAAATTCTCCTGTAATTCAATCATTCTCTCATTCGAACTCCCGCCCTTCGCCAGCTTCCTCATGGGTTACACCGTCGCGGATGTGGTAGATGCGCTTGAAGGTCGGGATGATCTTTTCGTCATGGGTGACGACGATGATGGCGGTCTCGAACTTGCGGGCCATGTCGTTGAGGATGCGGATTACAGCCATGGCGCGCTCGGAATCCAGCGGCGCAGTGGGTTCATCGGCCAGGATCACTGGCGGGCGATTGACCAATCCGCGCGCGATGGCAACCCGTTGCTGCTCGCCACCGGAGAGTTGCGAGGGCATTGCGCGAGCTCGGTGTTGCACATCAAGCGCCGTGAGCAATTCCAGTGCCTTCGCGCGCGACTCTCCATTCGCGACGCCTGCAAGCATCGGCAACAGCGCCACGTTGTCGGTGACATCGAGAAACGGAATCAGGTACGGCGCCTGGAAAACGAAACCGATCTTGTCACGCCGTAAGGCGCGCAGGTCGCGGACTTTCCAGCCATCGGCGTAGATCACTTCATCGCCCAGCGTCATGCGACCGGCGGTCGGTTCGATCACCGCACCCAGACACTTGAGCAGCGTGCTCTTGCCGGACCCGGAAGGGCCGATCAGTCCCACCACTTCACCAGGTGCAACATGCATATTCACGTCTCTCAAGGCAAAGACAGCGGTGTCACCATCGCCATACCGCTTGCTTAAACTTTCGATGTGTATCCCTTTGCCACTCATCTCAACCTCCAATGGCTTCGGCCGGATCGACCTTGAGTGCCATGCGAATGGCGACGAGGCTAGCTAGAACGCAGATCACGAGCACGGCAAAAAAACCGGCGACAGAATCCATTGGCGTGAGCAGGACATATTTTGGAAAAGCCGGTGCTGAAAAGGTGGCTGTGATCTTGCCGACCACGAAGCCAATCACGCCCAGGGCGAGCGCCTGCTGCATGATCATCGCGGCGATGGTTCGGTTGCGTGTGCCGATGAGCTTCAACACCGCGATCTCACGGATTTTGTCCATCGTCAGCGAATAGATGATGAAGGCAACGATGGCCGCGCTAACGATGGCCAGAATCACAAGGAACATGCCGATCTGCTTGGCCGAGGTGGCGATCAGCTTGCCGACGAGGATGTCTTCCATCTGTGCCCGGGTGTAGACCGTCAAACGCTTCCAGCGCTGGATGGATTCGGCAACCTCGTCCGGCGCATGACCAGGTTTCAGAGTGACCAGCACGGCATTGACGAACGCGTTGCTGCTCTGTGAAGCAATCACGGCATCCAGCAAACCTGGATCACCGGGTCGATTGAAGACCGGGTTGGCTTCGGTGCGACGCCGGCTTTGCCAGATGGCATCGTTGTCCTTGAGGAACTGGGCCTCCTGGGCATCTTTGAGCGGAATGAATACCATCGGGTCGCCGCTGGACGACACCATGCGCCGTGTCAGCCCCACGACGGTGTAATGATTGCGGCGAATGGCAAGACGATCTCCCAGTTTGAAGCCGGTGGCGATGTCGGCCACAGCCTCGTAGTGACCGCGCGTGATCTGGCGTCCAGCGACGAGATAAGGAGGCCATCCGGGTGTAGCCCCCAACGCACCGGGCGCGATGCCGACCACCATGGTGCGTACATCACTCTCGCCCTTGCGTACCTGCATGGTCAGGTAGGTCGCGTTCGCTGCCTGTGAGACTCCCGGCATGGCGAGAATGGCGCGATACACGTCATCGTTGAGGCTGGACGACTCCGCATAAGGACCCAGAGTATCCTTTTGCACCACCCAAAGGTCAGCGCCACTGTTGTCGAGCAACGCCTTGCCGTCGTCCACCATGCCTCGGTACACCCCAGCCATGACTAGGGTGACGCCGATCAGCAGACCCAGACCGATGCCGGTGAAGACGAATTTCCCCCAGGCATGGAGAATGTCGCGGCCGGCCAGGCTGATCATCGTGAAACTCCCGGGATATGCTCGACCACATGGATGCGGCTGCGCGCCGTCAGTGCCTTTTCGCTATAGGTCACAACCTGGTCCCCATTCTTGAGCCCTTCGCGCACCTGCACGTAACCATTGAGG
This sequence comes from Aeromonas sp. QDB23, assembly GCF_027707745.1. NCBI lineage: Bacteria > Pseudomonadati > Pseudomonadota > Gammaproteobacteria > Aeromonadales > Aeromonadaceae > Aeromonas > Aeromonas sp. QDB23. The sequence continues at coordinate 2,380 of NZ_JAPCJA010000097.1, read as the reverse complement.
TCGGAAGTGCCGAGCTTGACCGGGGAGAAATGCAGATCACCATCCACGATTTGCCAGACACCAACTTTATCGCCTTCACGCTGGACGGCAGCGTTGGGGATCAGTGGAGCGGCCGGGAGCGCCGGCAAGTCAACCGTGACTTCGGCCAGTTCACCCACCGGTGGCAAAGGTTCTGGTTTGTTATCGAATGTCACCTTGGCAAGCGTTTCCTCGGTTACCGCGTCGGCCTTGGGTTCCACCCGCAGCACGCGGCCTTTCAAGGTCTGGCCACCACGCGAACGCAGGACGATATGAGCCGGCAACCCCCCAGCCAGCCCCGATGCGCTGATCTGGTCGAAGCGCACATTGATCCACAAACTCTTGGGGTCGATCACTTCCACCACGGCCTGGCCCGCGACGATGGTCGTGCCGGGATCGGCATCGCGCACGGCGACTACACCGTCGACCGGCGCGATCAGGCGCAGATTGCTCCGCTGCGCGACGAGTCCTTCGCGGTCGGAGCGTGCCCGGGCAATATCTTCCCGAGCGGCGGATAGGGCGGCATCGGCGATCTGTAGTTCCTGCCGCTTGGTGGTGACGATTTCCTCGCTGGTCGAGCGCACCGCAAACAATTGCTCATAGCGGCGCGCCTGGGTCTGCGCGTAGGCTTGCCGGGCTTCTGCCTCGCGCAAAGCCGCTTCCGCCCGCTTGAATACAGACTCCTGTGAGCGCACCCGATCATCAAGGTCGACCGGCTCCATCTCGCCGAGCACCTGTCCGGCCTTGACCTGGTCGCCTACATGCACCTCCAGGCGTTTGACGCGCCCGGCAAACGTCGGCCCGATCTTGTAGGTGTAGCGCGCCTCCACCGTGCCGATGCCGAACAGCGCCGGTGTGATAGCCCGTGATTCCACGCTTGCCACCGTCACAGCGACCGGGGCGAGCGGCCCTGATCGCAGACCGACATAAATAAAAAGCACCAGCAAAGGAATGATGACGGCAAGCAGCGCCAGGGTGCGGCCTTGCAAGGGTAACTTTTTCATTGCGCACTCCTTATGCCACGCCGATAAATTGCAAAGACGCGCGGCGCATCGCGGTGCATACGTCCCACATCACCCGCCAACAGCGATTGCATGACCAAGCCCTGGATCGTGCCAATGAACAGCGTTGCCGCCGCCTCGTTGTCAAGCGAGGGAGACAACTCGCCGCTGGCCTTGCCTTTCTCGATGAGACGATGCAAACGTTCGCCGTAGCGCTGAATCAAGGTTTGCACCATGCGCTTGGCCGGTGTCGATTCGGCACGCTGAAGCTCACCAAACATCATTCTTGGCACGCCTGGGTGCTCAGCTACGAATTCGATATGACTCATGAACATCGCCTCCATGGCTGCCAAGGGCGACTCGATTCCTTGTGCGGATCGATCGATTCTGGCTAATAGGCGCTCTGCTACCCACTCCATGACCGCCTGCCAAATGGCTTCCTTGTTCGGGAAGTGCCGAAACAGCGCACCCTGGGTCAAGTTCATGTGTTTAGCGATAGCCGCAGTGGTTATCTCGCTTGGGTTTTGTGAACCGGCAAGCGCCACGACGGACTCGACAGTTACGGCACGACGTTCATCGGCCGGCAGATGCTTTGGATGGGTGTCCACGAGCACTCCTTGTAAGATAGTAATTAATTACTATCTTACCACAAGAGGCAACTCAAACAAGAGAAAACCCGACGTACTCGTCAATATCTAAATAACTGATCCCAATAGTGCTACACCTTCGCTGTGCCATAGCCATTCCCCGGGAAAGGAGACACGGTATCCATGAAGTGTTTCACTCGGGCCAGCAGGCTGGCCATTCCTCTGCATTGATGATTGCGCGTGATGGTTTCATGTAACTTGTGCCTCAGCCGTTCTATGTGATTAACCCAAGGGCTGTAAACTGGCTGGAACACCAGGCAGAACTTGGGGTTCTTCTTCAACCATCGCTCGGTCTGTTTGCTTTTGTGAATGATGTAGTTATCGAGGATCAGTGTGATGGTTTTGGCTCGTCGGTAGTGGCGACGCAGCTTTTCCAGCATGGCGATAAACAGCGATGAGTTTTTCTTTATCCCGCTGACGTAAAGTACTTCCATTGCCTGCATGGAGAACGCCTGCCAGGTAATGTTTGGCGTTCTTTCCAGGTGTGACAACCCGCTTTTGCTGCGCTCTGAACATCCAGTCGGCCCCTAATTTGGGATTAAGGTCTATATCGACTTCATCCTCATAAAACACCGAATTATCTGCATCACAGCGGGCCAGTGCCGCGTCGATATTAGCCATTTTCTCCTGATAGGCAGGGTCTTTTATCCGCAAGGTCGGCACGGGCCTTCGCCAGACAATGCCCATACGCGGTAACCATCGGCGGAGCGTGGA
>NZ_JAPCJA010000096.1:0-6493 GCF_027707745.1 Aeromonas sp. QDB23 | reverse complement strand
CATATCTGGAAAAGGTATTGGATTCAGGGCTGGCTGAATTGAAGTCAATTTAACAATATGTTCACGCTCTCGCCCTGCACCCCATCCCCAATAACATGGCCAACAAATAGGCTGAAACATAAAAAATCCCGAACGAGATCGTTAATTCACGGTTCATGGTGGACACCTGCCTGCTGAAAAAAGGATGAGGGGATCCGGGCCCTGTAAACAGAGCCTGGATCCACTTTATTAACGACGATTACCCTTTGGCTGCGCTGCGCAATTTCGCCTTGAGCGCGCTGTATTCAGTCTGGACGTACACTTCCGCCTCAGGCTGATTGTCGATGCGCTCGATCTTCACCGCGCAGTACTTGTACTCCGGCGTGTGGGAGACGGGATCGACGTGCTCGATGGTGAGCTCGTTGCAGGCCCCGATCCACCACTGGTAGGTCATGTAGACCACCCCGGCGTTGACCCGGTCGTTGTAGTTGGCCCGGGTAATTACCTTGCCACGGCGCGACGAGATCCAGACCAGCGCCTGATCCTTCACCCCAAGCTTTTTGGCATCGCTCGGGTGGATCTGCACATAGCCAGGCTCATCGGCCAGGGTCTGCAGCGCCGAACAGTTGCCGGTCATGGAGCGGCAGGAGTAGTGACCTACCTCGCGCACGGTGGAGAGCACCAGCGGGTACTCCGCACAGGGCTGCTCCAGCGGCGGCCGCCACTCGGAGGCAATCAGCTGACCCTTGCCGCTCGGGGTGGTGAACACATTCCCCTCAAACAGAGTGCTGGTGCCCGGGTGATCCTCGGTCGGGCAAGGCCACTGCACGCTCTTGAGATCGGCCATCTTGTCGTAGCTGACCCCGGCATAGAGCGGGCAGAGCGCACGCATCTCGTCCCAGATCTCTTCGGTGTTGTGGTACTCCATGGGATAACCCATGGCGGTCGCCATCAACGAGAAAATGGCCCAGTCCGGTTTCACGTTCTCGGGGGGCGTCACCGCCTTGTAGAAGCGCTGGAAGCCGCGATCTGCCGAGCTGTAGACCCCTTCGTGCTCGCCCCAGCTAGTGGCGGGCAGAATGACGTCGGCCATCTCGGCGGTCTGGGTCATGAAGATATCCTGCACGATCACCAGCTCCATCCCCGCCAGAGTGCGGCGGAACTGACCCAAGTCAGCCTCGGTCTGGGCCGGATCTTCACCGAAGATGTAGAAGGCCTTGCACTTGCCCTCCTCCACCTTGTGGCCAAGCTCGGTCAGGCGATAGCCGGGCTTCTGGGAGAGCGACGCCACGCCCCACGCCTTGGCGAACTTGGCGCTGATCTCGGGATCGGCCACCGACTGATAACCCGGGAACTGGTGCGGCAGCATCCCCATGTCACAGGTGCCCTGCACGTTGTTCTGACCGCGCACCGGCCCGCAACCGGTGCCGCGACGACCGAAGTTGCCGGTCAGCAGCGCCAGACCCGCCAGCCCCTTGACCACGTCCACCGCCTGACCGTACTGGGTCACCCCCATGCCCCACAGGATCATGGAAGCAGGCGACTCGGCATAGGTGCGAATGGCTGCGCGGATATCGGCAGCTTTGAGGCCGGTGATCCCCTCGACATATTCCGGGGTGTACTTGGCCACCGTCGCCTTGAAGGTCTCGAACCCTTCGGTGTAGTTTGCGACAAATGCCTTGTTGTAGAGCCCTTCATTGATCAACACGTTGGCGAAGGCGTTAACCAGCGCCATGTTGGAACCGTTTTTGAGCGGCAGCCACTGATCGGCGATGCGGGCGGTCTCCACCATACGGGGATCACACACAATCACCTTGGCCCCGTTTGCCTTCGCCTTGAGGATATGGCGGGCGACGATGGGGTGAGAGTCAGCAGCGTTGTAACCAAACACCAGCAGGCACTTGGTCTCTTGAATTTCGGGAATGGCGTTGCTCATGGCGCCGTTGCCTACAGTTGTCTCCAGACCGGAGACTGAGGGTGCGTGTCACACCCTCGCGCAGTGGTCGACGTTGTTCGTCCCAATCACCGCACGGGCAAATTTCTGCATCACATAGTTGGCTTCATTGCCCGGGCCACGGGCAGAGCCAGTGGTCATGATGGCGTCCGGGCCATATTTCGCCTTGATGGCAGAGAGACGGCTGCTGGCAAACTCGATCGCTTCGTCCCAGGAGACTGCCTCGAACTTGCCACCGCGCTCGCGGCGGATCATCGGGCTCTTGAGACGGGGGGTCAGCAGGTTGGTGTCGTTCAAAAAATCCCAACCGTAATAGCCCTTGAGGCAGAGCTGCCCCTCGTTGGTCCGGCCGTTGGCGCCTTCGGCCCCCACCACCTTGTCGTTTTCAACCAGCAGGTTGATTTTGCAACCGGTGCCGCAATAGGGGCACACGGTAATGACTTTTTTCATGACTCACACTCTTGTTTGTTAACGAAAAACGGCTCGGCAAGCCCGCTCACACCCGCGCCGGCATCGCCAGCAGTGCCTCGGCACTGGCCAGCTGCTTCTGCCGGTTCAGGGTTTCAAGATGCTCCGGCGTGACCAGCCGCAGCGCCTGGGTCGGACAGACCTCGACACAGGCCGGGCCCGCCTCGCGGTGACGACAGAGATCGCACTTGAGCGCCTGCGCCTTGGTCTGCGGACGCTTGAAGAGCGAATCGGCAGCAGGTGCCACCTCTTTGAGCACCACCGCCATGGCGCCGTAAGGACAGGCCACCACGCAGGACTTGCAGCCGATGCAGCGCTCCTGCAACACCTTGACGCAACCATCTTCGCTGACGATGGCATTGTTCGGGCAGGCCATGGCGCACGGCTTGTCTTCACACTGGCGGCAGAGCACCGGCGTGGTCACCTTGCTGCCCACGATCACCTTCAGGCGCGGCTGAAAGTAGCTGTCCCTGGAGACCAGATGTCCATCCTCGATGGCAAGATGCAGGCCGCCCTCCCGCTCAAGGGTCCCGCTGCAAGACCCTGACTGGTGTGAAACGGCGCAGGCCACCTCACAGGTACGACACCCAATACAGAGACTGGGATCTGCAATCACGAAGCTGTTCATAGAGAGGGATCCTAAATGGTTCGTTACACCGGGCCGCCCGCCGACAGGCAAAGAGGCGGCCAGCCCCCTACAAAGCATTTATCAGACCAAAACGGGCCAAGGGTGCGATAAAAATTTACAAGCAACTGAAAGTAAAGGAGTAATCAGAAAGATAAGCGCGCTGATTGCCACCTCTGACGAGGGTGACGACGGGGTGGGAAGTGTGATCGACACGACAAAAGTGACGAGCTCGACACCGGCTGACCAGTCCCAGCCCCAGCCGTATAACGGAGCCGTTCAAAGGAGTTTGCAGCCAGGATCGGCCGCCCAAACCAGGCAAGCGGAGGAACGAAATCCCGAGAGAAAAGCCATACCAAGGACCAAGAATGGGCTGCGCAGCACGCCAAAACCGCTTGGGGCGATGACAAGTTGTTTGGTTTTGCTATCGAGATGGTAGGCAATCATCAAGCCAAACCGAACAAAAACAGGCCACTTATTGACTAATTTGTTGAGCCAGAGCCGGTTTTAGGCCCCTGCCCCTTTAGTTTTCTATCCCTCTGGTTAATATGTGCCAGTTGGCAACCAGCTCCGTTGGGGTCGTTTCTAAGAAAATAGTGAAGTTTAAATGCAGCATATCAGAGCAGGAACCTAGAAAAAGTTGATTAACGAACACCAACATTACCAATTATGTAAAAATATATTTATTATTTAGTGAGTTAAAAATTTAAATTTACATTTAAATTAAGATGGAATGAACTTTAATATGGCTACACAAATAAATTTCCTACTTATACCCAGAGGGGGGCGGACTCCATCCTCATTAAAAAACACAGCATGCTTAGATATCGACCGTTGGGACGACTACACTTTCAAAACACAATTTTTTCTCTCATTCTTTGATTCAAAAGGACTTTGTCATAGGATAGGAAGTGTAAAAATCGGATTTAAAAACCAAGAAGAGAATTCCTCTACTTATGAAAGTATTTCTGACCCGTTTGTTGAACTATCAGAGAACTATTTTTCTGTAGGCCAAGATGTTGATTATTACGAAAATATTTTCAAGTTAGATAAAGATGTACAAAAAACGATATTGACCGCGATCAGAGATATTCCATTCTCTCTCCAAACATTGCCTCTTATAGAAGATGAAAAGGTATTCAAAACCTCATTGCTTAGGTCTGTTAGTATATCTGCAATCAAAGGCCAATTTGCTAAGGTTTTAGCTGGCCATCCCCCATTAACAGATTTCAAATTTAAATTTTTCCGCCCACCTACAGCTCATATGTCGAGCACTATCGACTTAGACTTCATAGTTAAGGTTGAATCTAAACCAAGTACCAATATACATGCAGTAATAGGTCGAAATGGTGTAGGCAAAACAACTTTATTAAACGGCATGATAGATGCTGTTATGAAAAGTGATGGTTCAGATTCACAGTTCATTGATATTGACTCTTGGAATAACAGCCCAATAAAGCAAGATTATTTTAGTAGTTTGGTTTCTGTATCATTTAGTGCTTTTGACATCTTTTCACCCCCCAAAGAACAATCAGATCCATCACTTGGAACATGCTATTTTTATATCGGACTAAAAAAAGACAACAATCAATTAAAAAGCTTAAGTGATATCCATAAAGACTTTACTAGTGCACTTGGATATTGTTTTAGCCAAGCCCCAAAAAAGGCTCGATGGTTGAAAGCGATAAACACTCTGGAATCCGATGAAAACTTTGCACAAATGAATCTACAGGAACTTGCATCAAGCTCTGAGAGTAACTTTGAAACTACAGCATTAAAGAAAATTCAGTTAATGAGCTCTGGTCACGCGATTGTATTATTAACAATTACGAGGCTTGTCGCCACCGTTGAGGAAAAAACATTAGTTTTAATTGATGAGCCAGAAAGTCACCTTCATCCACCACTTCTTTCCGCATTTATTCGTGCATTATCAGAGTTGCTCTACGATAGAAACGGTGTATCAATCATAGCGACACATTCACCAGTTGTGCTTCAAGAGATACCTAAATCTTGTGCTTGGAAAATGAATAGAACAGGCTCTATTTCTGACTATAAAAGACCCAAGATTGAAACCTTCGGTGAAAACGTAGGTGTACTAACTAGAGAGATTTTTGGTCTTGAAGTCGTGAAATCTGGCTTCCACGGATTATTAGTAAAATCAGCTGAAAGTGGAAAGTCTTACGAAGATATTGTGGATGAGTACAATGGCCAGTTAGGGGTTGAAGCAAGAGGGATATTAAGGGCCATCGTGACCATTCGTGATGGAAATAGCATATCATGATAAAGTTAAAAATTCCTAATTACACCTACATTCAAAGCATTGATGTATGCCAAGCAGGTATTACAGGCAATCCAGAACTCCTTAATAACATCACAAATAACAAGACTCAACTAAGTGAAGGTGAGGTAATTTATACTGCATCAGCATCCACTGGTGAACTATATAATATCAATCCACTCATCCATAATAAAGAGGATGATCCTGCAGTTATTGGAACTCTCAAAAAATCAGATCTACTCTCACTTTACAACAATTATTTTTCAAAACAGAATAAGCCCGCAAGGTCTATTTATGATTCAATAATGATAGCCGCAAATGAAAGATGTCCCTACTGTGGTGGCATCGGGCGACCTAGAAATATTGACCATTATTTACCTAAATCTTTTTACCCACAATTTTCTATCTTACCTATAAATTTAATACCATCATGTCGAGACTGCAACATGGATGGGAAGGGCTCTGATTATTTCAAGGTAAAGGATGAACAAGTCCTTCAGCCATATCTAGATAGCAAAGCTTTCTTTGAAAATCAGTGGATTTTTGCTAAATACATTAAAAGCAATGATCATAGCGAACCTGGCATGATAGACTTTTTTACAAACCCACCTAATGAATGGACTGAGGAAAATAAAAACCGAGTCAATAATCATTTCAAGCAGTTTGACCTTAGGCTAAGATATTCAAAAGAGGCTGCCCCTCGTCTTATCACATATTTGTCTCAGATAAAAAGACTAACGGATATTGGCCTGAACCTTATTACGGCTAAAAAAACAATACTCGAACCGGTGATCGAATCTGCACCATTTGTTAATCATTGGGAAAGAGTTATGTGTCTAGCACTAATAAATGAATTATGAATCACTGGCTTTGATTTTACTTAGTCGTATTAATCGTAGGGTGCAATAAGCTCAGCGCATTGCACCTCTTACCTCTTTTAATACTTGGTGCAATTCACTTCGTTCATTGCACCCTACCTTTCCCCTCTGGCACATAACGACTCCATCGCGGCCCAACCGCATCCCCTTTGCCATCCTGCCAGCAATTAATTAGCGATTACTTTATCGTCTATTCATTATCCGTTTTGGTAAAAGAGAGTAGCCAAAACACTTCACTCATGTACAGAACCTTAAGCGGCAAGCGAATTAATAATACCGTCTAACGTGTTGTTTTGCTTGGATTTTCTCTG
>NZ_JAPCJA010000095.1:0-6921 GCF_027707745.1 Aeromonas sp. QDB23 | reverse complement strand
CGAAACCAATCAACAGGTTTCGGATTTTTACACATCAGGAGGATCGGTCAATGGATCCTTAACTGATCGGCATTAGGCTCTGCGGAGCCCTCTTTGTTTGGTTTTGCTTTACGAGGGGAGAGGTGATGTTCGGTATTCATGATCTTGCTCTGTTTATGGTCTCGGGGCTGCTGCTCAATATCATGCCAGGGCCGGACTCCCTGCTGGTCATGCTGCGCAGCGGCTCGCAAGGGTGGCGTGCCGGTTCGGTCGCGGCCCTTGGCATCGGCACCGGTGTCATGGTGCATGTGCTGGCGGCGGCGTTGGGCCTGTCGGCCCTGCTCAGCGCGTCGGCCGAGTTGTTTGCCCTTATCAAGCTGGTTGGCGCCATCTACCTCATCTATCTGGGATTCTCCCTGCTGCGCCAGCAGGCAACAGGATCAATGGAGAGAGGGGCCACTCTGCCTGCACTTTCCTATGGCCAGATTTACTGGCAAGGGGTGCTGACCAATGTGCTCAACCCCAAGGTGGCGCTCTTTTTTCTCGCCTTTGTGCCCCAGTTCATCGCACCGGATGCCCCCGACAAGGCACTCGCCTTTATCCTGCTCGGCTGCATCTTCAATCTGGGCGGCATCATCTGGTGTCACCTGCTGGTCTTTACCACCGTCTATGCCAGCCACAAGGTACGGTTATCGCAGCGTCTTGGCCGCTGGCTGAACCGGGGCATCGGCACCCTGTTTGTCGGACTCGGGATCAAGCTCGCCAGCGACTAGCGTGCCGCTTTCTGACCTGGGGCAGGTTATCGTGCGAGGCGCTGTGGTATGGTCGGCAGTCAGCTGCGGGGTCTTCCCCGCGCGCTCTTATCAACGCCAGCACCACTGGCCGCAGCTGCGAGATCCCTTGCCCAGATGAACATCGCCCGGCTCAAGAACTTTACCGAGATTGTGAAGAACAACTTCAATATCTCGGCGACGGCGGAGAAGCTCTACACCTCCCAGCCCACCCTCAGCAAGCAGATGAAGATGCTGGAAGATGAGCTGGGGCTCGCTCTCTTTACCCGCAAGGGGAAGAATCTGGTCGGCTTGACCAGCGCAGGCGAGCAGGTGATGGAGCTGGCCAAGGGGGTAGTGGCGCAGGTGGAGCAGCTCAACCAGCTGTCGCTGGGAGAGCAACTGGCCACCAGCGGGGTGCTGCGTATCGCCACCACCCACACCCAGGCCCGCTACAAGCTGCCAACGGTGATCACCGAGTTCAGCCGTCGCTACCCTGATGTGGCGATCAACCTCCATCAGGGGGCGCCTGCCCAGCTGGCCCAGATGGTGCAAAGCGGCGATGTGGATATGGCGATCGCCACCGAATCCATGTATCTGTTCGATGAGTTGGCCGCAGTCCCCTGTCATCGCTGGGGCCGTAGCGTGGTGGTACCCCACGGCCATCCGCTGATCGACTGCCAGCCGCTGTCGATGGCGGATCTGGCCCGCTATCCCCTGATCACCTATGTGTTCGGCTTTACCGGCCGCTCCAAGATGGACAAGGCCTTCAGCCGCCACGGCCTCTCGCCGAAAACCGTGCTGACCGCCACCGATACCGATGTGATCAAGCACTACGTCCGGCTCGGGATGGGAGTCGGGGTGATCGCCAGCGTGGCCTTCGACGAGGGGGACAGGGAGGATCTGGTGAGCCTCAATATCGACCACCTGATTGCCTCGAGCGCCACCCACATCTGTCTGCGCAAACATGCCCATCTGCGCGACTACATGTACGACTTTATCCACCTCTACGCCCCCCATATCAGCCGGGAGACGGTGCAGTTGCATCTGATCAACCAGCCGCCTGCCGCCAATATGGCGGAGTTGCCGTGGCTTTAGCCGCAGGTTGTTTGTCGTACACAGAGCAAAAATACAGAGACAAAAAAAGAGAGGCCTTGGCCTCTCTTCTGGTTTTATCGGTATGCGGGATCAATCGCGGCGGGTGGCCAGATTGATAAAGATCTGGGCACCGACCAGCAGGCAGTCATCGTCCAGATAGTAGGGATTCGCATGCAGGTAGTTGCAGATCCCCTTGGCCTGTCAGGCGCTTTTAGTCGTTGCCAGATTGATAAAGATCTGGGCACCGACCAGCAGGCAGTCATCGTCCAGATAGTAGGGATTTGCGTGCAGGTAGTTGCAGATCCCCTTGGCCTGACAGCCACTGCCGAGGAAGAACATGGCCCCCTTGCGGTCACGGCAGGCGTTGACCATGTAGCTGAAATCCTCGCTGCCGGTCATCGGCTGACCCTGGGCGTTGATCCCCTCGGAGGGCAATACGTCGGCGGCCGCTTGCAGCAGACGGGCGCAGGCATCGGCGTGGTTCTCGACCGCCGGATAACCGGCATAGACCATCTTGGTCTTGAAGCCGCGCAGTTCGCTCTGGGCCACGATCTCCTTGAAGCTGTTCTTCAGGATCTGGTCGGTCTCGGCATCCATGGCGCGGATGGTGCCGCGCGCCTGCACATGGTCAGCGATGGCATTGGGAATAGTGCCGCCGTTGATCATGCCGCAGCCAAACACCGCCGGGCTGAACGGACTGGTGCGCTTGGCGACGATATAGTCCATATCCTCGATGATCCGCACCGCTTCGCGGATCGCATCCAGCCCCTTGTGGGGGGTGGAGCCGTGGGCGGAGATACCGTGCACATCCAGCGTCCAGGCGGAGCCCCAGGAGGACATGACGCCGTTGTTGAACTTGATGGTGCCGGTCTCCATGGCGCCGTCGTTATGGAGGGCATAGACCTCGTCCACCCCCTTCATGCAGCCCAGCTCCACCATCTTCTCGGCGCCCGGCACCCGCATATCCTCTTCCGCCATCTGGAAGATAAAGCGGACGTTGTACTGCAGGCGATCGCGGTTGGCGGCCAGAAACTTGGCGGCGGTCAGGGCGATCGCCATATGGGAGTCGTGGCCGCAGTTGTGGGCCATCCCCTCGTGGCTCGACTTGAACGCAACGTCGCTCATGTCGTGCATCTCGAGGCCATCCATGTCGGCACGGAAGGCGATGGTCGGCAGCACAGGATCAACCACCAGATCACCGTGGAAACCGGTGAAGCCCGGGTAGTCGGTGAGGCGATAGCCAAAGCCTGCCATCAGCTCGCGGCAGTAGGCCGAGGTCTTGAATTCGACGCCGGAGGCTTCCGGAATAGTGTGCAGGTGGTGGCGCACTTCCTGACTGAAGTCGCGCAGGGCCAGCAGGGCCGGCTCAATGTGGATGTTGTTCATCAGATGATCCCTTGCATGGAGAAGCCGAGCTGGGCGACCAGCGACGCGCCGAAGAAGCAGCAGGTGGAGACGATCATGAATATCAGGATCACTTTCCACGACATCTTTTTCAGCTCTTCCAGCTGACCGCCCACCGAGAGACCGGCGAAGGCCAGCAGCGGTACGCAGCAGGAGAGGAAGGAGATCTTGGCGACGGCATCGATAAAGAGGCCGCGCACCGGGGTCTCCGGCAGGCAGATGAGAATGCCGATGATGGTGGCATAGGCAAACGCAGGCAGGGAGGAGGGCAGATAGCGCTTGGCTACCAGCGAGGCAAACACCACCAGCGACATGGCGACGAAGCTGTCACCCATCAGCCAGAGCGGGGTGCCGGTGGTCAGGGTCTGGGTAAACATGGCCAGCAGGATCGCCAGAAAGACGAACCGCATATCCATTACGATGCTTTTCATGCTTTCTCTCCTTTAGCGGTCAGGGCATAGATTTTTTCAGCGAGCGGCAGACCCAGATAGGTGAGGGAGAGGGCGCCGAGGGCAGAAGAGAGCAGGTTCGAGGCTGCTGCGATACTCAGCACCTGCTGGGCCAGCGCTTCGTCGAGACCGTTGATCAGAGCACCGGAGGCGGCACTCAGCATGGAGCCTGAGCCCACGCCGGAACCAGCGGCCAGCGCCAGCGGGTGCAGGCCGGTGAGCGGGGCGATACTGCCCAGTACGCTGAACCAGAGGGTGCCGATGACTGAGCCGCACAGGTAGATGGCCAGCACGCCGATGTACTCCTGGGAGCCGGTGCCGAACTTGCCCTGAATGACCGCAACCGACGGCTCACGGCTGATGGAGGAGCAGGCCCCGATGGCGCGACGGCCAAAGCCGAACTTCACCGCCAGCGGAATGGCGATCAGGATCGGCAGCAGGTTGCCAATCTCCTGCAGGAACAGCGGTACGCCGACGCTCAGGATCATCTTCAGGTTGGGGATGATCATCCCCGCGTACTGGGTGCCCAGGATCAGCAGGCTGAAGCCCACCATCTTGCCGCAGAAGCCCTCTTCTTTCTCGGTGAAGAGCTGCTTCCAGCCGGGGATGCGATCCTTGATCGGCTTGGCGGAAATGCACATGCCGATGATGACGGCAAAGAGCATCGGCAGGATCGGAATGATGGCGATGCCTATCTTGATCTCCTGCTTGCCTATCAGGTACTGGGCCACAAAGATCAGCATGGCGGTTGCCAATATGCTGACCGTGACCGTCTTGAGGGGGCTGGTTTGCTGCATGGTCTGTTCTCTTGTTATTCGTGAGTGTTCCACTTTAAGTGCCATCGCCAACTTGACGGGCTGGCGAATGATGGGGGCATGATAGGGAGGGTCGCGGGGGAGGAATGTGACCTCCATCAAGCTGGCCATATGGCATTTTTTCATGGGGTATGCCCTTTAACCCTGTGGATACCAAGGGTTAAATACCGTTAACAGATTGCCAGCAATCAGGTGATATGGTGACCTGTGGCCGCCTTGCACAAGTTCAAACAGAGAGCGAAGAAGAAGAAGACCGATCTCGCGTTAGAGGATCATCGGTACTATCTACCTGCAGTGCGATATCAAACAGTTGCATGCGCAGCTCGCGTCCATCACCATCCTGCAAACCCTCAAGCCTTATCTGGCCGAGCGCTGGGACGAGTATCAGCACGCCATATGGGATGAGACACCGAGCTTTGATGCGCTCTGCTTTCGATAAACCCTGCCATCACATGTATGGCGCCATCTGACCATAGACACACCGGAGAAGGAGAGCCCCTTTGGCCCGCAGCACCTCACATTCTGCTGAACTGATCGATATTGCCGAACTCAAGGCGCAAAGCGGCGACGCCAGCTTTGCCAAGGGGGTGAAACTGGCCAGTCAGGGGGCGGTACAGCAGCTCGCTCAGGATGGTGAGACCATCACCGCCCGGGTACAGGGCAGTCATCTCTATCGGGTCAGACTGGAGTGCGGGCGTACGATGGTGAGTCACTGCAACTGCCCCGCTGCCGACTATCAGACGCTCTGCAAACACGCAGTCGCCACCGCGCTGGCCTTCAATATGCAGCTAAGCGGCTTGGACGGTGAGGAGGGCGCGGTGGCACAGGTGCCCGATGCGCGGGCCAGATTGCGCGGCTATTTCGAGCGGCAAGAGCAACCGGCGCTGCTCGATGTGCTGATCGATGAGATCCGCCGCGACCCGAAACGCTGGGATTATTGGTTGAGGAAAGTGGAACTGAGTGAGCAGCCGCTCTCGCCGGCCAAACTGAAAAGCATGATCAACAGGGCGCTGCCCAAGCGGGATGTGTGGGAGTGGCGGGCGGTGAGCGACTACTTCAGCGAGGCCGAAGCGTTGTTTGAAGAGATCTGGGAGGGGATCGATACCCTCCCGCTCGAGCAGCAGTGGCAGCTGACCTGTTACGCGCTGGACCGGCTCAATACCGTGCTGTTACAGGTCGATGACTCCAATGGCGATCGCTGCGAGCTGGAGTTTGCGCTCTGCGAACGCCTCCCTGCGCTTTTTGCTCGCTTGCCATGGCCAGAGAGTGACAAGATCGACTGGCTCTTTACTCACCTCATCGAGCAACCGCAGGATATCTTCCCAGAAGAGGAGGCGTTTGGCGATATCATGCACAGTCCAGCCCTTCTGGCGCGCTGCGAGCAGAAGCTCGCCAGCTTGCGGGCGGCACTAGTGCCGGGCGATGAGTATGACTGGGATCTGCAACGCTATACCCTCCCCTTGCTGGATGCGGCCCGCGCGACCGGTGACTGGCGCCGCGAGCTGACCTTGCTGGCCAGTATTGCCACCATGCCACGGGATTGGCTCCGGCTCTGCAGCATCTGCTGCGATCATGATGAGCCGCTGGAGGGGGAGTATTGGCTCGCCAAGGCGCGCAAGCTGGCGGTATCACCCCATGAAAAGAGTGAGTGCGATGAGGTCGAGATCCGGCTCTCTATCGCCCTTGGCGAGAAGGGGCGGGCATGGCGTCTGGCGCGGGCCGGGTTCGAGCGGATGCCTCATTTTGACGGGTTCAAGCGGCTGCGCCAGTTGCAACACCAGTTGGAGTGGCAGGACGAAACCCTGCTGCCCTGGGCCGAGCAGTGTTTCAAGGATCAGGCCGCGGTCAGTCAGCCGTTCAATTTGTCCTCTCATCAGGATGCGCTGGTGCGCTTCTATCTCGATCAGGAGCGGGTGCTGGATGCCTGTGACTGGGTGGCCACCCACAAGATAAGCCCGGAGCTGCTGCTTACCCTGGCGGACAAGATCGCCCCGGACAATCCGCTGCTGGCCATCAGTTATACCTTTCGGGTTGCCGCCAGCTATGTGGCGACAGGTCAGAACGATGGCTATGAGCAAGCTGCGGCGGCGCTGCGCAAGCGGGAGCAATCGCTTGGGGATGACAAGGCGCTGCAGGAGAGCTTTAGCCTGCAGCTCGGGGCGCTGGCGACCGAATACAAACGCAAGCGCAACTTTATCAAGCTGGTGAATCTCTATTTCGCCTCCCGCCTCTGAGTTTCTCTTATGACGATGCGCCTCTGTCAGCGCCAAGGGATGGATAGCCAGCAATAAAAACGGGTCTGCAGTCGCAGGCCCGTTTGTCTTTGTATGTAACCTGAGATCGGTTTAAGCCAGCATTATCACGGCTTGCTCTTCGGATGTAAGATTCAAGGCTGGCTTGTTGTCT
>NZ_JAPCJA010000094.1:0-7344 GCF_027707745.1 Aeromonas sp. QDB23 | reverse complement strand
CCCCATGGTTAGGGTGAGACTTTATTTTCAAGGATGAAACTCTATTTTCGGGGATGACACTTTATTTTCATCCCACAGCTGCGTATTCCCACGCATGGCGATCACTCAATAACATCCATATCGATCAGCCAATAACATCCCAAATCGGACGCCCCTGGTACACATTGCGGAACGAGGTGTTTGGCCTGACGTTGTCTCTTACATCATGAGTAGCCAACTTCGCGTTGATGGCGGACAGCGAGCACCACGATGACATCCGGTTCAATGCGATAGCGGGCTAAATAGCCGCTGTCACCAAAGGGGATCACCCACTCACGAAACGCCTCTGGCAGTCCTTCTATGGGGCGGCCCATTGAGGGTTGGGCTGCGAGCTGGCGTAGGGACAGCTGGATTGTTGTTGCGGCCCGCTGTGCGACCTGCGGGCTTTTAGGGCGCAGGAATTCACGTAGGCGTTGCAGGTCTCGCAGGGCGGCAGGGGCAAAGATCACTGGTGGCATGCAGGAGGCGCTCCTTCGGCATCAGTGCCCCAAGAGGCTAGCCACTGATCCACATCTTGAGCGGTGGCATACTGGCCGGTCTCCTGGAACTCCTGCCAGGCCTCCAGAGTGTCGCGGTGGAAGGTCTCGCGCAGTTCTTCGCGCTCGACATACTGGCTGATGGCTTCGCGCATGAGCCAATGGGCTGAGCGTTCGCGGGAGGTTGCCAGGCGTTTGATGCGTTCCTGGGTATCGGCGTCGAGTTTGATCGAGACCGGTTTGGATTGTGTGGGCATGGTGGTACTCCAAGGTAATACCTGTGATTACCCATAGCATACCATTGAGCCCGTTTTCTTGATCAGGTTTTTGGGCTGTGAGGGCTTCTGGCGTCCAGCCAGGACAGCGAGGGGTGGCAGCTATTAGCGCTGATCTCTTGAATCAAATACTCATTTGATGTTTTACTCTTTTACTTATTCACTTGGTTGAGTTAAGAGGTGGGCATGCTGGTTATATCGGTGTTGAACCAGAAAGGAGGGAGCGGCAAAACCACAATTGCCACTCATCTAGCGCGAGCCTTTCAGGTGGCTGGTCACGATGTGCTGTTGATCGACAGCGATCCCCAGGGAAGTGCAAGAGATTGGTCCGCAGTGCGTGATGAGCAACCGGTGCCAGTGGTGGGGATAGATAGGCCAACCATTGAACGCGACATCAAGGCGGTGTCCCACAAGGACTTGATCGTGATCGACGGTGCTCCGCAGGCCGCTGACCTGGCGATATCCGCGATCAAGGCCAGCGACTTGGTATTGATCCCAGTACAACCCAGCCCCTATGACATTTGGGCTGCGTCTGATCTAGTGGATTTGGTTAAGCAGCGCATCGAGATGACAGATGGCCGCCTCAAGGCGGCGTTCGTGGTGAGTCGGGCCATCAAGAACACCAAGATCGGCGCTGAGATCAGAGAGGCGCTGGAAGGATATGGTCTGCCGGTATTGGCGGCGAGAGTGACCCAGAGTGTTGCTTATCCGAGCACCGCAGCGGCAGGCACCACCGTGCTTGATGTTGAGCCTAACAGCAATGCAGCCCAGGAAATACGGGGCTTGGCAGATGAAGTATTGGCATTACTCAAATGAGTTAATGAGGGTGTAAGTAAATGAGTATGTTGAAGGCTGGCCGTCCCAGCAGCGAAAAACGGGCAATGACCATGGGGGATATCGCAGGATCCGAGAAGATGAAGCGGGTTAATTTCGACCTGCCGGAGGCGCTACATACCAAGCTGAAAATGCATGCTGCCGCGCAGGGGAAGTCCATCAAGGACATCATGACAGACCTAATCGAAGCCCTGTAGTGAGTGATTGATATGCAACTATCCTGTCGGGATAGTATTGAATATATGAGTTTTTTTTTTGCAGTAGCTCGCACTAAAAAGCGTTGATCCATCTGTTAGATCAACGCTACCCTGTGCGCCAGAAACGAAAAAACCGCCTTGGCGGGCGGTTTTTTCGAAGGTACTCGGAGTTGGCGCTCTTTGTACCTGGTAACGGCTCCGTGCGGGAAGCAGCTACCCAAAGACCTAATTAGTTTAGCGGCCACTGGGCCATTCAATCAAGCTTTTCCCGCTACGAGACCCGTTACCGAAGGCCACCACCTTTGGCGCTTTGTCGTACCCGCACGGATTGGAAGCATGAGTTTGTTGCCGTGTGTGGGTGTGGTTGGTCGGGCAGAACGGGGAATCCTCACATACTGCCCAGCGTGCGACCGCGCACCACAGCCTCCCACGGCTCGCAACCGTGGGGCATCAGCCAACAGAGCGTAACGGGGAACCAACCACGGCCAGCTCTTTAAACACGGCGCGGCTGTCCGGCCCACAGGCGGGGACTAAAGGCGATGCAGCAGGACGGGGTGTGTCTCTGAAGCGCGTGAGGGGGAGCCGCCGCAAGCGGCCTCAATAGTTCAGAGCAAGGCGAGTCCTATCTTGTGTAACTACGTCATTTTTAACGTAGCCAAACAGGAGGGCTCTCCTATCTTGAAGCGCAGCGAAAGATAGGAGAGCCCGGCAGATCGGGGAGCATTGCGACCGCCTTTTTCGCGGGCCCTCGGGCCCTGGTCTTTTCCTGGCTTTAAATCGATAGAGAGGATCTTGGCGAGGGGGGTAACTGCGCCCGTCCGTCCAGCAGGGGCTCGTCCCCTGTGGGCGGCAGCAGTTATCCCCGGAGCGGGGGTTGGTGTTTTGTCATGAGGTGTCGGGGCTCAACGACTGCTCAGATCGATCTCGATACGCCGAAAGCCAATGCCATTGGCGGTGTTGGCGGCGGCATCGATGCTCTTGAACACCCGCCAGCCCCCGCGTTGTCGTTCCAGGACAATGGTCTCGCTCTGTTTGCCGAACTTCACCAGATGCAGATGGTAGCCAGCCCCCATCGGGGTGGGGGCGATCAGGGCCTTGGCAAACCCACCTTGGTCAAACGTCCACTTCGCTTGCAGTTCTTCCATATCAAAACGCGCCTTTGATTAATCAAATTTACAAAATGATTCTAGCACAGCGCCGTCTTTATACCAGCGGTGGCTTCGGCGGTTCACCTGGCCGTTCCAGTAGCGCCCAAAGGAGGCAGAGTGCGTACCAATGATCCTGTCGTGTCCGATCTGCCAGCTGTGACTGGCGAGCCCAATAACGGTGGATGTGTGCCCGCCCTATCTGGGGCGGTTGGCGCACCCCCGGCTCGTATTGACGAATGTCGAGCAGGATGGCGATCAGCCGTTTGACCATGGCGCGGCGGCTGGTTTTGCCGCCGTGTCGCAGGTAGGTATCGACCCGTTCCCTTACCCATTGCTCCATGTGTCCTCCTTATCCCAGGTACGCGTTGGTCACGTCGATCCGCCCGTGCCCCAGTTCGGCGGCCACCTGCTCACGGGCCTGCAAATCCAGCTCCCGCGCCGCCGCGACCTCGATCCCCAACTGGGCGGCTAAAAACCGATGATGGTCGGCACCGTGACCGATCCCGGCCGCGACGGGCGCGGGGGCACCCACCAGGGTTTCGTACCGTCCCTGGGCGTAGGCGTGTCGTTCGCCGTGCGACCGGATGCCCGCGCTGCGCAGCTCGCTATAGGCAGCCGTCCTAAAGTCCTTGTAGGACATTGAGGGCGGGATCAACGAGCGGCCCTCCTGTTGGGCGGCGGCCTGGGCCAGTGCGTGGTGCTGGGCGGGTGATTGGCAGGGAACCTGCCGCACGAGCCCGCCCTTGGTGCCGTCCTCGATGCGGATCTGGCCGTGCCGTTCGGCCTGGGCAAGCGCCCGTTGGGCGTCGAGTTTGGCCGCCTCCTCGAACCGCAATCCCAACGAACGTTGGAGGCTCAGCAGGGCTCCCACCCGCTCGGAGACGGCGGCCACGGCGGTGTCGTGCTGGGACACCGGCACGGCATGATCGGTGGTAGCGATCCCGCTACGGGTCGGCAGCCCCGCCTCGCGCACGGGGTCGAGCCGCACGGCCCGGTCGCCTCGGGCTATCTCCATGACCCGGTTAACGGCGGAGAGCGCATTTTGGGCGGTGGCGGGGCTGATCTCCCCCTGCTCCAGCCGCGCGATCAGGTGGGCGGCATAACCGCGCAGGGTGGCCGTCTCGATGTGCCGCATGTCCCTGATCCCCGCCTCCTCACGCGCCCAACTGGCGAACTGGCCCCAGCGATCGGCCATCGTGGCGATCGAACTGTGGCTCTGCATTCCCTCGCGCAGGGCGCTGCGCCCGGCATAGCCCATATCCCGGCTGCCGAGGCCAAAATTTCGTGAATCGGGGTTTGCCCGATCACATCTCGCCATATCAAATCTCCATATTGATTGATTGAAATTACGTTTTGATGCCCCATCCCCTGTTCCTGGTGGTGAGTGTTTTGCACCTGTTTTCGACTGTGCGTGTCGTGGGGGGCTTTTTTTTCTACATCTCCTTACGCGGTGAGCGTGATTGTTCCGCAGAGCGGAGGGGGCTGCTATGGCAGGGGGCTCCTGCAAGCAGGGCGCGGGTCGAGATCGACTGCGCCGAGCGTCCGGCTGGCCTGTTTTCGTGCGTTTTCGTGCCAGTGAGATCTGGCGGCATGGCCCGAGGGCTAAGGGATAGCGCTGGGTTGGCGCTGGCCGTCTCTGTCAAACAGAGACGGCAGGGGGGGGGGCTGGGTATCATCGCATCGCATCTCATCGGCTACCCGGTGGGAGGCAGTGGCCGCAAGGCTCCGCCGGAGGCTTATTCGTGCGTGGCGTGATCCTTAGAGCAAGGAATACCTGAAAAGGTGTTGGTCTATAAAGTAAGAAATGCCTACAAGGTGCTAGTCTATAAAGTAAGAAATGCCTACAAGGTGCTAGTCTATAAAGTAAGAAATGCCTGCAAGGTGCTAGTCTATAAAGTAAGAAATGCCTGCAAGGGTTACTGAGTCGTTAAACGCATAAATGCGCAGATGCGTGTTGCAGTCGCATAACACTGTATTGCAAGGTCTCCATCTTTAGATTTCGACCGTCCACATCCACCCGTGAGTTTCAGTGCGCCCGAGATTATCCAGTTGAGCTCGACTGGCGAGAAATATTCAGTTATTGCATTTTGTGCAATAAAAGAAGGGATTTCTCAGTTGGGGAAATCAGAAAAATCAATTGGAATAGGAATCCGCTTTGCGTGGCAGCCACTCGGTACTGGCTGTGTTTGGGGAAATTCAGGCATGACAAATCGCCCCAGGGACCACATGTCCCTTGAGGACGTCATGGTCGTGAGGTGATTCGACAGCGCAAAGCGAATTACACACTCGAAAGTGATTTAGGCCGGGCTGTTAGGCTCGGCGAGCTAGTGATTAGGCCCCACAGGGATAAATCACCTTAAATCTGCATCCCTATCCTGTCAAGCCTCAGCCCGTGCGGCCTCCTGCTCGTCTGGCGTCCCTGTGGCGTAGATCTGGGCCACTCACCGCCCAGTTTGGCCGAAACCGGATAGGCCAGAGATCGCGGCCAAAACCTCTCCCAAACCGTCGCAAACTTTCAGCCGCCAAACCGCCTCGGCAGCCCTGCCTGAGCACTCTAAATGGCCCCTCTGCTGCCAGAACGGGGCGAACGGCCCGTTTTCCCTGGTAAAAAGGCCAATTAAACATAATGGGCATTATGCACGGTGGTTTGGCTGTCGCGGCGATGCACTTTTGTTCGTATGGTTCAGTGTCACTGGTGACGAAAGCATTTGAGTTCGACCCAGTCGTGAGTTCATCCCCGCCTATCAATTTGTGATACTGACCCATCAAATCGTTAATTTGAACTGACGAGGCGGGGTTGCTTAATGCAAACCCCGTCAGACCTTACCAGTCAATGCCTGATTTCCTTGGTAACGAGACGGATTGCCCAGGTGTTATGGAGCTGACTAGCGCGACTTAATTTATTAAGCTAAGGGTGGTTTGGACAAGTCTCGCTCTGTTTGCAGGACTTATCTCTTCACACGCACCATTATTCGCCATCGCCTTTCCAGTATCTCGCGCTTGTTTCATCTTGCCTGCGATTTCTTTTTGTATGCTGGGCTCACCTATAAGGCCGGCTCTTGCTATATCCATACTGATCCAGTGGTCTAGTTTACTTATTGACGCCATCGCCATGCCGTCGTTAATAATTTCGCAGGAATATCCCATCTGTATTTGCTGAATTAATTCAATGTACGGGGCGGTATCCTCTCTAATCAATGCCTTTGCATCTTCAATTTGTCTATTTTGCGACTCAAGGTATTCGTTATATCGTTTATCATTTTCTTTTTTCAACTCAACGTACTGGTTATACTCTTTATCTTCTTCACTCTGTTTTTTCTCAACGCCTCTATCCCAGGTGATGTCGCATATTCGAACTTGAACCCTTGATAACTTATATGGGTTGTCTGGTAGGGCAAAGCCATCTTTGCAGTAACTGGGTTGCTTTTTTAGCGTAGCGTCGGCTGCTTTGATGGATTCGCACTCTTTGCCTGACAGGCCAGCGCAGTAGCTTTCGCTTGCCTGGGCATTACCAAGTACGGCAGGTACAGTGTCGACAGGTACAAATTTGTTCTCGTGGCTTTCTGGGGCGGTTAGCGCATCACCTTTTGGTGTCGGCGTGCCAATTGTTGTTGGGATTCCATTGCGGTGGATGGCTTCATATATGGCAAACGCAGAATCATACCAAGCAGTCAGGCACAGGGTGTTTTCACATCTCTCACGAGACAACCATAGCGCGTTTTGAATGCTTGAAAATGCTTGCTTATCTTGAGTTGCAGCCTTTGCCTTCTTATATAAGGCAGAAAGTAAGTCGTCCTTTTTGGATAGCTCTGGTTTCGAGCAAATTTCTTTTTCTGAATAACTGCGAGCCTTGGAGCAATCAAAAGACGCGGCATGTACCGATACAAAAGGAACCGCAATTAGAAATAATGAAATAATTATCTTATTCATTTTATTCGTCTCATACCCAATGAGAT
Organism: Aeromonas sp. QDB23; assembly: GCF_027707745.1. Taxonomy (NCBI): domain Bacteria; kingdom Pseudomonadati; phylum Pseudomonadota; class Gammaproteobacteria; order Aeromonadales; family Aeromonadaceae; genus Aeromonas; species Aeromonas sp. QDB23. The sequence continues at coordinate 419 of NZ_JAPCJA010000094.1, read as the reverse complement.
TTCATCATACAGGTGAGACGATGAATGCCAATAGTGAGTGGTCGTGTCACCTGTCTTTTTTGATACCAAAGCGCTCCGTGGATAGACCCTGCGGGTGTGCTATGGCTTGGCCGCTGAGTGGTCGACGTCAACGCCAAATTTTCTGTTGATCGACACCGCGCAGAAGGGGCGTTACGGTAAACCGGCGCCTCTTTTTGCTTTCTGATCAACCCGTGTGGTTCAAAACGTATACCATCAGAAACCCAAGGTATATGAGCAGTTTTTCATTTTTAAAGCTTATGAATCAATTGCTTACGGTGCAAATCTGTCAGGCCAGGAACCTCACAGATGCAGACCTGCTGCTGTGGGATGAAAATAAAGTTTCACCCTATAGATGGACAGATGCCGCCTTTTAGGCGGCATCTTGTTCACATTCACGA
>NZ_JAPCJA010000093.1:0-7408 GCF_027707745.1 Aeromonas sp. QDB23 | reverse complement strand
GAGATGTTAACGCCCTACATCGAGCAGGTGCATACCATCACCTTTGACAACGGCGGCGAGTTTGCCGAACACAAGGCGATAGAGGAAGCGCTGGGTGCCGAGACTTACTTTGCGCACCCTTACTCTTCGTGGGAGCGCGGTCTGAACGAGAACAGCAATGGGCTGTTGAGGCAGTTTATCCCAAAGGGAACAGACCTGAGAGAGGTCACGGACGAGGATGTCAGGAGAGCGGAGCAGTGGCTCAACCTACGACCTCGGAAATGTCTCGGATTCAGGCAGCCTGTCAAGGTATTCGAAGAGTACCGTCAGGCGGCATAGGCGAGTGTCGCACTTCGAAGTTGAATTCGCGTAGTATTCAGGCTGAAAGTCAGGGGTAATCAAAAAACTTTATGTTTCAATAATTTTGTTATAGAGCTTTTCTAATTCATTTAATGGTAAAGGGCGGCTAAATAGATAGCCCTGATAAGCATGACAACCCAATCGAGCTAAATAATCTCTCTGTGCTTCTAATTCTACACCTTCTGCAATAACATTCAGATTTAGACTTAGACCTAAAGCCACTACCATTTTTGCGATAGCTGCATCATTGCTGTCAATAAGAATGTTTTTAACGAAACCTTGATCAATTTTTAGTTGATCAAGTGGCAATCGTTTTAAATATGAAAGTGATGAGTAACCAGTACCAAAATCATCTAACGAAAACGATACACCAACGGCTCTTAATAAGGTCATTTTGATAATAATATCTTCGATATCTTCAACTAAAATACTTTCAGTTAATTCTAGTTTTAGCTGGAGCGGATTAGCTCCAGTTATTTTCAAAACTGTAAGCACTTCTTCAACAAAATTTGGTTGGTAAAATTGCTTCGCACTGACATTGACTGCAATCGTTAAATTATTCATTTCAGCACTATTTGCCCATGAGACGATCTGTTTACAGGCTGTTTCTAACACCCAATGTCCCAAAGGGATAATTAATCCGCATTCTTCAGCCAAAGGAATGAAGTCGGCAGGAGATATAAATCCGCGTAGTGCGTGCTTCCAACGAAGTAATGCTTCAACCCCTATTAGTTGTCCACTACTGATAACTTGTGGTTGGTAATAAAGCTGGAATTCTTCTTTGAGAATAGCTCTACGCAGGTCATCTTCTAATGCTACTTTGATCATGAGCATATCTTGCATTTTTTGATCAAAAAAACGTACTGTATTGCGACCTGCGGACTTTGCCTCATACATTGCCATATCTGCGCGTTTGAGTAATTCCTCTACACTTTCCTGATGGTCAATGAATAAGGTTACACCAATACTAGAGGTACTGTAGCGGAAATTATTTTCAATTAAATAACTCTGATTAAGAGAGTTTAGAATTTTTTCACTTACACATTTTGCGATAGCGGCGGCTTCAGCCATTTCATTACTGAGATCTTCAAGAAGTACCACAAATTCATCACCACCAAGACGGGCAACGGTATCGTCTTGGCGTACACAAGAAATCAATCGAGCTGCGACTTGTTGTAATAAAGCATCCCCACTATCGTGTCCATGGGTATCATTCAGGGTTTTAAAATTATCAAGATCTATAAACAATAATGCTCCGCATTTTTTACTACGCGCACTTGAGATCAATGCGTGTTTCAGCCGTTCCAATAACAATCGCCGGTTAGGTAACTGAGTTAATGGATCATAAAAAGCCAGATTATTAATTTCTAGTTCAGCCGCTTTTCGTTCAGATATATCCTCAAATACCCAAATGCTACCTGATTCGGGAGTGTTTGGATATAAGCTACCACCGTGAAGACAAGCCCAGAACTCGCTACCATCTTGGCGTTTCATTCGTAACTCTTCTGTATAACCGTTTGGCGTTATTGCAATTGCGGCTAAGGCACGTTGATGTGTTGCGTGGAATTGTTCATCGGTTAAAAATAAAATTTTATAAGGTGCTCCATGCAATTCGCTTGGTATGTAGCCAAACAAATCTTCAGCATGACGATTAGTAAGTTGAATTATATTGTGACGGACAAAAATAACTCCCACAGGTACGTTAATTAAAATTGCTTTTTGCTCGTCAAATGCGGTACGTAGGTCGTGTCTCATATGGTCGAGTTGATTAGCTAAATGACCGATCTCATCAGTTCGCTGCAGTTTTATCTCATGATCAAAATTACCTTCGGCTAATTGGTGCGAAAAAGCTGCTAATGTGGTCAGTGGCTTCAATACTCGGTAATGCAGTGCTATAAAAATCAATATAAGTGCAAGTATAAATTGGCTAAGTAATATAGACATATAAGACAACTGATTTTGACGTGATTTATGCTTCATTAATCCGTCGTCCACGACAATATCTACAAAACCAGCTATTTGTCCATTGAAGATTAATTCATGCCCGATACTGTGCATGGAACCTATTGGATGAACTGGTTGTTCTAAGCTAAATATACGGTTATTTTGGGTATCCCTAATTGAGACCTGGAATATTTGTGGGTCTAATAAAGAGGCACTGACTATTTTTTCAATAGAGTTAAAGTCGTAATTCCATGTTGGTAATGCAAGACTATTTGCAAGCAATACACTTCTATCATGTAAATAGGCAGTAAGCTCTTTATTGGAGTTGTATTGACTAAGTTGATAGATGAATACAAATCCAATAACAGCTGGTATTAATAAGCCGGCACACATGGCGATGACAATTCCAGTGCCCACTTTTTTGAAATTAAATATATTAAATTTAACCAATGTAGCTAGAAAGTCGGACATAGCATTGCCTTGCTGTAATTCATTGATCTATCTACGCATTATTTGGAATGCTAGAATGATAAATAATGCCAAAATGATATATTAATTTACATGCATTAGCGTTATTATCTCAGGGGTTTTATAATTGTCCTTTGTTACCAATTTAGTCTCTGTAAAGATAATTTTTTCTTTTATAGGGGTATTTTTAATTGCTTCAACGGCAGCTTTTATGCTGAGATAACCCATTCTCCTTGGATCCTGAATAATCAATGAATCAACATCTTTATTTTCCAGACCTTGAACTAAATAGTCTGTATAGTCAAAGCCAACTAGTTTGACTTTTCCTGCAATACCCATATTACGTAAAGCTCTAAGCACACCATCGGTAGCGGATTCATTGACTGCAAAGATCCCATCGATATGGTGAGTACTACTTATTTTCGTTAAGTAGTCAGAAGCATTATGTAGTACCTTTCCTCTAGACCCTCCAGCATATATATCGCCAATAATTTTAATATCAGGTGAGTTTTTTTGCAGATGGTCTATAAATCCCTGTGCTCTTGATTCGGTAGATGCGCTATCTTTAACAATTCTAAAAATGACTACATTTCCCGCGTTGTTTAATGTTGCTGCCATTCGCTTAGCCGCTAGTTGCCCGCTAAGATAATTATCTGTACTAATATAGTTTTGTTGAACTGAACCATTAAGTGCTGAATCAACGATGATTATCTTAATGCCTTGTGCTGCAGCCTTTTTTACCGGTTCCACTAATTGTTGTTTATCTGTTGGAGCAATAATGATGGCGTCAACACCAGGATGTGTGTAGGCCTTAAGTATTTTAATTTGAGCGTCAGTATCATCATTGTAAGATGGACCTCGCCATGTCAAATCGATAGTGTCAAATTCACGTAAACCGTCATTTACACCACTGCGCATGATATCCCAGAACACTTGATCACTCGATTTTGGGATAAACACAATATTCATATTTTTGGTATATGAACTGTCAGAAAAAAAGAGGAACTGAAGAAAGAACAGTGCCGTTAATAGGTTTTTTTTTATTTTCATACAGCATCCTTCTCGAAAGTAGGCAAAAATCGTTATTTTATGTGATAATTATTTTCATTTGTAATGTTGTAGATTTTAAGTTGAACTAAAATGTAAAGAACGTTAAATGAGTGAAGAACGTAAGATGAACAGTCATATGTCTAGGTTAATTAGTTCAATAGTTACTACAGAATAAATGGTCTGACAGTTATTGAAAGCATAAGTCGAAGGTCAAATTGTATATACCGAACTGAGCTTCGTTTGAAGATTGCGTTTTACATATCGATTCTCTCTAAACCAGATATATACCATAGAGCTATCTATTACTTAATGCAGTAAGTGCTAATATAAGTACCTGTATTTGAATTATATGTAATAAAGTTAAGCAATACAAGTATTTCTAGTAGACTAACTAGAATTTTTCAACTATTGAGTAATAATTCACAATATTCGAACTTTTTTAGATTATTCTTTAATCTTAGCCAAATAACAATATTTAATTGGCGCACCGGTTAGCATTGATGACATGATATTCTGATTTTAAGTCTATTTTTGGCAAATAATGCTTAGCCATCCCCTCATATGAGCGAGGCGTGGCGCGGCTTCTGAGGTATGATCGCCATCCTTGACCAGCTAATACCCAACAGACTATCCCCATGTTTAACCACGAACTAATCCTCAACCACATCGACGATATATTTGGACAGGACATGCATGCCAAGCGTGTTCTTTCCCTCGCCAATGCTACCCTCGGGGTTATCGAGTCAGGTTCACTGGCCATCCACGCCATCGGTAGTGGCCTCTCCTTGGCCAACGGTCTCGAACGTAAACATGCGGTTAAACAGGTGGATCGCCTGCTCACTAACACCAAGCTCAATGTCTGGAGCCTCTTTGACGATTGGGTGCCCTATGTGGTCGGTGAACGTACCGAGATCGTAGTCTCCATGGACTGGACCGAATTCGATGCCGATGATCACAGTACCTTGGTTATCAGCCTGCAAACCAACCACGGTCGCAGTACTCCGCTGCTGTGGAAAACCCATCGAAAATCGTTGCTCAAAGGGCAACGTAATGCCCATGAGAAAGAGCTGCTCACCAAACTCAAGCAGACGCTACCAGAGGGTATCTTCGTGACAGTAGTCGCTGACCGAGGCTTTGGTTACATGGAGCTGTTCGAGCGCCTGGAACAAGAGCTAGGCTTTGCTTATGTCATTAGATTTAAAGGAAATATTTTGGTTGGTTACCCTGGTGGAGAGCAGGTTCCAGCTCGTGACTGGCTAACGCCGACCGGACGCACCCGAACCCTCAAACAGGTGGAGCTCACCGGACAGAGACAGCCTGTCGAACGGGTCTATTGTTGTCGCAAAAGTGGCATGAAGGACGCTTGGTTTCTGGCCAGTAACCGGACCGACCTGAGCGCCGCCAAGGCGTTGCAACTATACGGCCAGCGCTGGGGTATCGAGACCAGTTTTCGTGATATCAAAGATTACAAATTCGGCATGGGTATGGGAGATGTGCACATCAGTAATCCGGTCCGGCGCGACCGACTGTTTTTATTCAGTGCCCTGGCCATCGTCTTGCTGACGCTGCTGGGTAAGGCTGGAGACAGTGTCGGTCTAGAGAGAACGATCAAGGTCAATACCAGCAAGAGCCGAACCTATTCGTTCTTTCGGCAAGGGGTCATCTATTACCAGTTGCTACCTAAAATGAAAGAAGCCAATGCAGTCCTATTGCTGGATAAATTTATCTACTACCTGAAGCAACACCGTTTATATAGCCGCACACTTGGAATTATTTGAGTCTCTAAAAATGAGGGGATCTCTAAGGTGTATAAGAGTCAGGCTCAGTGGTGCTGGACACCGGACGATCTGATAGAGTGTGGATAATATGGGGGAGCAATTTGTGGGGATCCCTCAGGTGAGACACTCTTTTGAACCTGTTTTCGTCAGCAAGAACGAAGAAATGAAAATAAATGATAGGTTATACACGTGTAATTAGCCGCCAGGCATTCATTCAGGGAGGCATGGATAAACCTCCCTGAATGACATTCCGATTACTGCGCCTGACCCCGGTTTATCTTAGTGAGTGGCTCATTCACATCGAAAATTTTGTAGATGACTTCGGACACCCCGAGTGGCTTCAGGCGTTCTGAGTGCTTTTTGACATAAGCCAATGCAGTATCCTCATCCTGAAACAGGTAAATGCCGCCAGCCTCTTGATTATCCTTACTTTCAGTCCAGATTTTCCAGATAAAACCAGGTTCAGAATTGATTGATTCTGCCAGGCCTACCAGTTGACGAGACATTTCGGGACCAAACGGGCCATGAAAATCAAAGTGTAGCTGTAAAAGTTTGTTCGACATCATACCTCCAGTGCTAACGTTTTCTCAGAATGCCTGTATGTTATTATGAATTTATTGCACAATCAACTTCATAAATTAGCCATTATGTGTTCAAAAATATGACAGAAAGACTGAAATCCACACTCGACCAGTGGGTGAACTTAGTTGCTATCAGCGAAGAAGGAAGTGTGCAGGGCGCTGCTGAAAGGTTAAATAAGAGCCACACCACTCTTTTGTATTCAGTGAAAAAACTTGAAGATCAGCTTGGTACGAAGCTGGTTGAGGTGGTAGGCAACAAGACGCGTTTAACAGCCAATGCGACTTTTCTTTTACGAAAAGCGGGCACCATGCTTGAAATAGCCCGGCAATTAGAAAAACAGAGTCATCTCCTTTCCGAAAGATACGAGTCCAATCTCACAGTCTCAGTGGATCATCTTTGTGATCGCAACTGGATTTATGGTCCCTTGACAACATTCTGTTCTAATAATGAATTAACATCTGTTACTTTGCGCGAAACCTCGCTTAGCTCTACCCGAAAATACGTTAAAGAAAAAATATCTGATATTGCCATTATTAACCTACCTGTTGAAAATCACCCATCATCTTTCTTTGGCCATGTAAAGATGTTGCCGGTAATTTCTTCCAGGCACCCACTTTCCAGGCAAAAGAATATCAATGTAAATGAATTGGTAAATACAACTCAAATTGTTCTGAGAGACTTAGGTCGCGACGAAAACTTTCAGGGGGAAAATGTTGGCTGGCTGAAAACACAACGCAGATTAACGGTGGACAATTTTGATTATGCAATTGACGCAGTGATTTCAGGTTTGGGATTTTGCCGAATTCCTGAACACCTTATTAATAAAATCAATAATCCTGAGATTGTTAACCTTGATATTCAGGAGGGATTTGACTACCAGGTTCCCCTTCATCTAACCCTACCTAAGGGCGAGGAGACAGGACCTGCTGCTCGGGCTCTTTTTAATCTTCTGATGACGGAAGCAAACAAAAGGGTCCGATGATGTTAATAACCTTACAGTTCATGGAGTAAAACCGTTCCTGATTACCACCATGATTCAGCTCTTCAGGACTACACTTAAAGGGTTCTGTTCTGGAGGGTTAAATCATGGCCAGAAACAAGGTTCAATTTCAAAAAAGCATGAGCATTCATACCTTTATTCAGCGTTATAGCGATGAAGCGCAGTGTCAGCCAGGGCGGGATCGCACTTTGTTAATGAAATTTGAACAGGCAGATCGTCTGTGATCTAATCGCGTCTCCATGCAGGA
>NZ_JAPCJA010000092.1:0-7416 GCF_027707745.1 Aeromonas sp. QDB23 | reverse complement strand
TACTGTTCGTTCAATAGACGACTGCACAACAGCCTTCAAACCGCGTTGTCTGGTGCAGTCGTCTTCTGAAAATGACAGCTATTCCTGTTACTGGCCGCAGCCGATGCGGCGCTGTATCAAGCCAAGCAGCGGGGGCGGAACCGCACGGAGATTGACGGTCTTTAAGTGTCCGGAAGCTACGACCGGTGCCGACTCCACCAAACCCGGGGCGATTCAGGGGGGATTCTCTATCGACAGTTTGATCCGCCTCCAGACGACGGCGCCAGGCTGCGCGGATCGTCCTTCAACAGGTATTCGAGGTGGACCAGCAGCGCGTCCCAGAGTGCGTGAAGTTCCGCCATACCGGCCAAAGCTTCGACATCGTGACCCTGCGAACGCCGCTTGAGCAAGTCGGCGGCCAGCGCGTGTACCCGGAGATGTAAGGTTTCAATGGTGGCGAAGGTTGCGGCGTGGCGCGGCTGATGGATGGTCTTGTCGAGCCACTGGCCGAATCGGCATTGATGATGATCGAGTGGCGGCGGCGCGTCGCGCCTGCCATCGAGGTGTTCCCCCAGGGCAACAATCCAGCCTCGATGCTCGACACCGGCAATCAGCACCGGCATCAGCTCGCGGTCGAGGCAGTGTGCATGCGCCCATCGTGGGTCGGGGCGCCAACGCTGGCGCCACGCAGGCAGATCGGCCGCCGCCATCGGTCGGGCGATGCCATAGCCCTGGCCCAGATCGCAGCCGAGCCGCAGCAGGGTTTCGCCGTGCGCCACCGTCTCCACCCCCTCGGCAATCGCCCTGCGCCGAAAGGCGGTGGCCAGCCCCAGTATTCCTTCTAGAATAGCGAGGTCGTCCGAGTCCTGCAGCATGTCGCGAACGAAGCTCTGATCGATCTTGAGCACTTGCGCCGGCAGGCGCTTGAGATAGGTGAGCGACGAATAACCGGTGCCAAAATCATCGAGCGCAAAACTGACTCCGAGCGTCGCGGATGCATCGATAACCGCGGAGACCAGGGCGATGTCTTCGAGAGCGCTACTCTCCAGCACTTCTAGCTCAAGATAGCCGCGCGGCACGTTCGGGTGCGCTGCCAGCAGGGCTCGCAGTTCATCCAGAAAACCGGCCTGCTGCAGATGAAAGCCGGAGATGTTCACGCTAACCGGTAAATCGACTCCCGCGTCCTGCCATGCCGCGATCTGGGTCAGCGCAGTGTCGATCACCCAGCGTCCCAGTTCCACTTCCAGCGGATGTTGTGCGATCGGCGGCAGAAACTCCACGGGTGCAAGCAGGCCCTGATCCGGGTGTTGCCACCGGATCAGGGCCTCGGCTCCGATCACCTCGCCGCTGCGCATGTTGACCTTGGGCTGGTAGTGAAGCACGAACTCGTTCTTGATTAATCCCTCCCGGATGCGCTCCAGGTGCTCGTGCTGACCGCGCAGACTTGCATCCCGTGCGGTGTCAAAAATATGGTAACGGTTCTTGCCCGCGACCTTGGCCTGGTACATCGCTTGGTCCGCCTGGCGCAGCAACTGATCGGGATCGACATCATCACTTTGCGGGTAGTGGGAAATCCCGATGCTGCCGGAAACCTGAACGACCACGCCATCCACCTTTACCGGTTGGGCGATGACGGACAGCAATCGATCGATCAGATCCTTCGCTGTACTCTGATTGCTCAGATCGGCAAGTACGGCGACGAACTCGTCGCCACCCAGGCGGGCGACGGTATCGCCCTCGCGCAGGCAATCCTTCATGCGCGCGGCAAGGGTCACCAACAGTTGATCGCCGACGTCATGGCCATGTACATCATTTACTGACTTGAACCCATCCAGATCGATATAAGCCAGTGCCAGCGGCAGGCCGCTGCGCCTTACCCGTACGATGGCCTGCTCGAGGCGATCGGCCAGCAGCACCCGGTTGGGAAGGCCGGTGAGCGGATCGAAGTGCGCGATATGCCTGAGCTGCTGCTCATTGTCCTTTTGCCGCGTGATGTCCGAGAACAGCGCCACATAGTGGGAGGTCTGCTGATCGCTCCCGCGCACGGCCGCGATTGCGAGTGACTGGGCGTACTCCTGTCCGGACTTGCGCATATTCCAGACCTCCCCCTCCCAGTACCCTCGGGTGCGCAGATCACGCCACATCTCGTCATAGAAAGCTCGATCATGGCGCCCGGAGCTGAGGATGCGGGGGTTGCGGCCGAGTACCTCGTTTCGGGGATAGCCGGTGATACGGGTGAAGGCGTCGTTGACCTCGATAATGTGGCCATCGGCATCGGTGATAACGATACCTTCACGGGCGTGGCTGAATACGCTTGCTGCGAGTTGGAGCTTTGCGTCGGATTGACGCCGGACATTCAAACCATCCAGAAAGGCATTGAACCCGCGCGAGAGATTGCCGATCTCGTCATCGCCGCGCGGCGCCAGCGGCAGCAATTCGGCATCGGGCAGGTCGCGTAGTTGCCCGAAGCGTCTGGCAACATCACGAATCGGTTGCACCACCCGGCGCGCGAACAAGACCGCCCCCACGCCCACGATAAGGAGCGACACCAGCATCACCACGGTGGTGGTCCGTCCAATGGCCTGCGCTGAGCGATACCGCGTTTCTTCCGGAACCAAGATCGCAAGTCGCCAGCCGGGAGCGTGCAGGGCGACTTGACTAATGAGTACTCCACTTGCAGCATTGATCGTTACCGTCGCGCTGTGTGCTTCGGCCAGCTGGGCAATCAACGCTGGTTCTGCGTGCGAGCCGAGGCGTGCTGGATCGGGGTGATATACGAGGCGATCACGCCCGTCCAACACGATCAGCAGGCGATCTTCGCTAACGCCTGCTTTGCTGAACTCGCGGCGAATCTGGTGTGGGTCGTAGTTGATCAGCAGCAAGGCGACCGGGACCTCGCGCGAAGTCGCCAGATCGAAACGGCGAATCACTCGGGCTACCGTTACCACCTGGCGGTGGGCGGAGTCACGATTGAGGTTGGCCTGCACACCTGCCCAATGTATCCGGCTGGGAGCGGCCAGGGTCTCTGCGATCAACTGTTCGCGCGCCGTTACATCCAGGTTATTTGAAACCAGGGTGTCGCCGACGTGGTAGTGACTACCCCCCAAGGTAAAAATGTCGATGGAGACAAGGCCGTCCAGGTTGATGTAATTGTTGAGCACGTAGCCGATCTGCGCCTGGGTGGCCAGGCGCGTGAACACATCGCCATCGGGCGGCTCAGCCGAGACCGCCTCGACAATCTGCTCAACCCCGCTGATGTTAGCGATCAATGCTTCGATCTGCGCCATCTGCCCGTTGAGCAGGGCAGCCTTGTCGTGAGCCTGTTGAATCGCACTGCTGCGCGTCTCATGTTCCAGAGCCTGGTTCGACAGGTGTATCGCCGATAAGCCCACCACCAACAGTGGCAGGATGCTAAGCACAATCAGGTAGACAATGAAGCGCTGGGTGAGGTTCAGCCGCATCCGCCCCCCACCCATGAGCAACGGGCCGACTCCGCCAAGGGAGCGGCGAATTTGATCGTCATGATGTTCAAACGCAATCCCGGGCCTACTTCGGCGCGCTGACCAGCGCCACATCGATCAGCGTTTCTGATGGCACTTTTTCGCCCTTGAGCAGGCGAATCGCATACAGAACACCTTGATAACCTTGCTCCGCCGAGCGCTGGTCGACGGTAACCGCTAGCTTGCCCTGATCGACCATGGTCCGGATTTCGGGCAAGGCGTCGAAACCGGCCACCTTGACCGAGCTCAGCCCATTGTCGCTCAAGTATCGCAAGGCCCCCAGTGCCATCATGTCGTTGGCGGCGAACAGCAGGCCGATGCCCGGATGCAGCTCGAACATTTTCCTGGTTACCTCATAGGCCTCATCGATCTTCCAGTTGGCGGTTTCACTGGCAACCACTCGGATCGCCGTGTTCTCTGAAAACGCACGCTCCGCACCTTGCTTGCGCGCCTGCGCATTCTCGGCACTACGAATGCCTTCGAGAATGGCTGCCGTGGTCGGCACTTCAATCCCTGCGCTCAGCGCCTTGACCGCGAGATAGGCCCCCTTCTCGTTGTCCACGCTGATAAAGGGCAGGCCGGCGAGATCCGCCACTGCGAGTTGGGTGGCATCCAGGCGGGCATCGATAATCACCACCGGAATACCCGCATCACGCGCCTTTCGCACCGCAGGAATCAGATGGTGTGCATTCGCAGGGGCGATCACGAGCGCATCGGCCCGCTTGTTCTGAACTAGATCTTCGACGATCGAAACCTGCTGTTCGAATGAGGTTTCCTGCGCTGCCGTCTTGACGATCAGTTCAATGCCGAGCTCAATCTCCGCCTTGCGCGCACCCTTCTCCATCTCAACGAAGAACGGATTGGTCAGCGTTTTCATGACCAACGCCACTCGCGGCTTTACAACGGGGGGCGGGGATGTGGAGATTGCGACCGCGGGTTCTCGATCGACACCCTCACCACACCCAGCAAAGACCAACGACAGGACCAGGAAGGCAAGACATCGGATCGGCCGCATGAGCGTCACTCTGGGAAAGGTGACAAATGTTACCAGCTTCTTTCCGACCGGCGGAGCAGCTTGACTGTGGCCACGATCTCGACCACTTCGGCGGTCCGTCTCTTGGAGGCAATCAGGGTGGCCAGCAGCAACGTAAGCGGTAACCGAGCGGCGTTCTTGCCTACTTCGAGCGCGGGTGGAGATCGGATCGAAGCGGATTGGCCGCGAAGTGTTGCTTCCACAGCCTTGGGGTGAGTTGCCGTCGACCGCGTGTTGGGTTTCGTTTTGTATACTCTGCGTCATTTGTCCGATTTCCTGTGTCGCTCTGGCGGTTCGCTCGGCAAGTTTGCGCACTTCGTCGGCCACCACGGCAAAGCCGCGCCCGGTTTCTCCGGCGCGAGCGGCTTCGATGGCTGCATTGAGCGCCAGCAGGTTGGTCTGGTCCGCAATGTCCTTGATGACACTCGTGACACGGCTGACTTCGCTGTGAAGGGCTTCATCGTCGGCGTCCTGGCGCACGGCAGGCAGTTGTTTCTGCAACGCCGGCAGCCATTCTTGTACCGTCTCCCACACCACATCGAGATTGATGGCGAAATAGCCGTGGGCCATGCGATTACGCATGTTGCGCATGCTGCGCCACGGCACATCGGGGTGCGCCTGGATAAAGCCGGCGTAGCCCTCCATCACTTTCGTAGCGGCCTCACCGATGATGATCAGGCTCATGATGACAGCCTGCTGGGTGCGCTTGTCGGCCAGGAAGTCGTCTTTGGTCAGCCCTTCCACGAAGCTGCACGCATCGGTTGCTGCCTGCTGGATGTGATCGAGGTAGTCGGGCAGTCGGTGGTTCTCGCTCATACCGATTGCGCTTCCGCGAGTACCTTGGCCCGAAACTTCGGCGGCAGATCGCCGGGCGTCAGCAAATCGACGGGAACGCCAAGCAAGGATTCCAGGTCGTCTTGCAGATCGCCCAAGTCCAACAACGTGGCACCCGGCAGCGCATCGACCAGTAGATCGAGGTCGCTGCCATCGCGGTCAGTACCATGCAGCACCGATCCGAAGACGCGCGGGTTCGCCGTGCGAAAACGGCTTACTGCTTCGCGCACTGCACTTCGTTTCATGTCGAGCACAACGGACGGTCGCATGGGTATCCTTTCTTATCGAAACTCATTGCAATGCTAAGGGGTCGAGAATAGCCTTTCAAGAACTATTTTCGAGAACCGCAATGCCTTGATTTACTGTGTCGCGCTGTCGTTTTCAGAAGACGGCTGCACTGAACGTCAGAAGCCGACTGCACTATAGCAGCGGAGGGGTTGGATCCATCAGGCAACGACGGGCTGCTGCCGGCCAACTGCTGCCGGTCGGCCTGTCTGTAGCGTCGTCACTCGAACGGCAGCTTCGCTCAGATTGAGGACGAGCCGGTGCCTTGAGAATTCGAGATGCTGACTTTATGACATCTTTCAGGTAATTTTCGCGTTCGACGTCCTCGTGCGGAATCTCTATTCGGTTGCGAAGGAAGGGAGAACTATGAATCGAGTCATTGCAGTCATCTATGGTGTTGCAGGCCTTTGGTTTCTGCTGCTGGCCAGTCCTAGATCCCTCGGAGAAGCTGCCGTCAAATATGCGTTCGCCGCAATTTTGTTGTTCTTTGCATACCGGCGTTTCCGCGCCTCCTCGAAGAATGCGGCCGAGTATGTCAAACAGGAAGATGGCGCTTGGCTGCAGTTGACAGTTGTTCCCGCTGCGCCGCCCATTCTCTGGTTTCCTGCCGTGCTCTCGATCATCCTGGGCGCAGGCGTCGTGGGAAGTGGAATGGCTTACCTGTGGGTCCTGGGCTTGATCTTCGCTTTGCTGACATGGCTGGTCTTGCTGCAGGACCACCGGGGTGGCAATCCCACGGCACCTCGCCGTTTTCGCGTGAATCCAGAAGGCATTGAGACCGACGGAACCTTCTTGCGTAAGGACGACATTCATGACCTGCGCATCAGGAACAAGTTCGCTGGGGGCGTCGAGATCGTTTACGACGCGAATCAAGGCATTCCCACCGGCGTCACGATGGGGCTGGCGGGTCGGCGAGCACTTGCCGAGGTGGCGTATCGGGTTGAAGTCGAAGCTGCCGGAAAGGCTTATGTGCTCGCTGCCGGACTGGATGAGGTCACTGCCAAGGGCGTTGCCACTGAGATCGGCAAGGCGTTGAACTTGGCCATGCCGGCATCATGAGCAAGGCGCCTGGTACCCTCCAGACGTCCGTCACGAGGGCAAAGTGGGCTCAGTGCCGGATCATCCTGCTATGCCTCCTGAGTGCAGCGTGCAATCCTTCGCCTGAGCTCCAAGCCTCCCGAGACGTCCGCGCAACGACAGCGCAAAGCCTCCGGCAGGTGGCTGTCCTCCCGCTGCAGCGCGGCTACTACGTCGCCAGCGATACGCCTTGCGCCAAAGCCTCGAACGCCACCCTCTTGCTTCTGAGACGGAATGGCATCGGCGGAGCGCGGTATTTCTGCGAGTTCAAGCGTATCGAGCAGACCGGTCCAGCCACTTATCGCGTGGAAGAAGAGTGCGCCGATTTCCAGGGGGACGCGCCGGAGACTCGGCATCTGCAATACATACTTGATAATGACTCCCGCTTCTTGGCCAAGGAGCAGGACGTCGTCGCTCTTGACGCTCGGTACTGTGCCCAGTCGGAATTGCCTCTCGAGTGGCGTAACACGGACATCGAGTCCGAAATCGAATGAACACCGCCATTCTGTTCAATGGAAGGGGCGTCCGTCATACATCCGATACAGTTGCGAGCGGAAAGAATGTCGCTCGCGAACGGCCGGTTCCTGCAGGACAAAGCCCTTCAGCCGTTGTGTCAGCGACTGGCTGGTCCGGGTCGACACCGGTAATCGGATCGTTGCCGCACTGAACAGCGCCCCGTTCCAGGTCGCCTCCATTTATGCGGCTGAA
>NZ_JAPCJA010000091.1:0-7863 GCF_027707745.1 Aeromonas sp. QDB23 | reverse complement strand
GAAGGGTACCACCAATCAGCAGTTGGCCACCTCTCGCCATTCATCCATGAGTGTCGCACTTATTATCTGAATTCCCGTCTCGCATTCAAAGAAAGTCCATCTTGCCTATCTGGCGATGAATATCGAATCTATATATATTTATCTAACGGATAGATAAGTACAGGGATACACAGTTTTTTTATAAGCAGGGGCGTTAGTGAATAGTCGAACAAGTGTTGATGGTGGCCAATAACCAATAAATTTATTTTGCGTTGTTCTAACAGAGTTTGAAGGTCATTGCTGATATTATCGGTCAATAGCGTTTCTATCTCGGGCATTATATCTGTGCTTAATCTCCATTCATTTATCTTTTGCCTTATCGCTCGTTCTCGGTCACTGATTGAACTGCGTATATCCACGTTAAGAACGCGAGCATTTTCTTTTTGATTGAAAATGACATGGACTAAAGTCAATTTCCCATTTAATGTTTTTGCCAACGCTGTTGCATACTGGAAGAGATCATGTTCTCCATCCACTCCTTGCAACATAAGCATGATGTTATCTCTCATAATACCCCCATCTGTTTGTTTTAAACTCAGAGTTTAGCTATAACAACAACCCCTGTAATAATCAAGTTAACATCAATCGCCATTCGTAAAATAATGTTCTTTTTTAACAGGAATCAAGCTTAAATAGTTATTTCGGTTTGGTGGATTCGTATCGAAGAGTCTTGGCTATATGCCTATCGGTTTTGGTCTTGCATCAACAGGGTGATTTGGATACCCATGGATTTACCATCTTGTATCGAGCTCGTTCATATATTCCAGAGTGGCAGCCCGTGCAAATAGATGAAGACATCTTGCTTGGACATAAACCACCGCGGATGGGGGCTGAATCGCCCCCAGTTCCCTAGACACCTCACAGCCTTAAAATGAGGCAACTATTGGAGGTGTTATGACCCGTCAGCGTTATCCAGAAACATTCAAAATCGAAGCCGTTAAACAAATCACCGAGCGCGGACGGCTGGTGGCTGACGTTGCACGAGCCCTTGGGGTATCCAGCCACAGTCTGTATGCCTGGCTCAGGCAGTACGGCAAGCCTGCTGACCAGCAGCTCGAAGAGTCTGCCTTGCAAGCCGAGATCCGCCGCCTGAAAGCCGAACTGCGCCAGGTCACCGAGGAGCACAATATCCTAAAGGAGGCCGCCGCGTACTTTGCCAGCGAGTCAAGGAAAGGTACGCGTTCATAACCTCCCGACTCGGCCGGTACAGTGTCGTTACCCTGTGCCAGACCCTGGGGGTTCACCGAAGTGGCTTCTACGCGTGGCTGAAACAGCCCGCGTCGCCACGCCAGCAGGAGGACGAACGACTGATAGGATTGGTCAAGCAATCCTGGCTGGAAAGTGGTGCTGTCTACGGTTATCGCAAGATCCATCGCGACCTTCGTGACGCAGGGGAAGCCTGCGGCAAGCACCGTGTGGCCAAATTAATGAGGCGGGAAGGGCTGCGTTCGCAAACGGGCTATCAACGCCGTAAGGGGCATTATGGAGGCAAGAGCCCACAGACTGCCCCAAACACGCTGGCACGTCAGTTTAAGGTGCCAGCCCCCAACATCTCCTGGGTGACTGACATTACCTACATTCGCACTCAAGAAGGGTGGCTGTACCTGGCGGTGGTGCTCGACCTGTTCTCTCGCCAGATCGTCGGCTGGGCGATGAAGCCACGCATGACGGCAGACTTGGCGGTGGATGCACTCTTGATGGCCGTCTGGCGGCGCAAGCCCAAGCAGCCGGTACTGGTGCACTCGGATCAGGGCAGCCAGTTTACCGGTGGTGAATGGCAGGACGTTCTGAAGGCCCACAACCTGAGTTGCAGCATGAGCCGACGTGGCAACTGTCACGATAACGCTGTCGCCGAGAGCTTCTTTCAGTTGCTCAAACGGGAGCGGATCAAGCGCAGGATTTACGCGACAAGAGACGAAGCCCGCAGCGACGTATTTGATTATATCGAAATGTTTTACAACCCAATCAGGCGCCATGGTTCCAATGATGGGCTGTCGCCGGTAGAGTTTGAAAGGCAGTTTATTTTTCAGCAACAAAGTGTCTAGAAAACCAGGGGCGATTCACTATATCCTGGATGGTTTTTTATAACAGGGTAAAAAACTACCGGCCTATCAATGTCGTGGCTCAGCGATTCTGATGCAGTTACGGCCGGATGACTTGGCGGTGTAGAGCGCGGAATCAGCGAGTTTTACCAGCTCTGACGGTTGCCGGTGACTCGATGGCCTGAGGCAGGCGACACCCATGCTAACGGTCACCAGACCGGTGGCATTCTGTGCGTGTGGCTGCGCGAGTGCAAAAATGAGCCGCTGTATGTGTTGGGCAATATCATACGCAGATTGATGCTCGACATGTGGCAACAGGATGACAAACTCTTCTCCGCCGTAGCGGGCCACCAACTCCCCCGAGCGGCGTCCGGATTGTGCCAGTGTGTGGGCCAGCAATCGAAGGCACTCGTCACCGGCCACGTGGCCATAGAGGTCGTTGAACTGCTTGAAATGATCGATGTCGAGCATGATGAGTGCAATCGGCATCTCTGTCTGCAGGCACCACTCCCAGGCCTGGTGCAATGAGTTGTCGAACAGACGGCGGTTACCAATGTTGGTAAGCCCGTCGGTATTGCTGAGCGCTTCCAGTTTCCGGTTCGCTTCCGCCAGCTCTTTGGTTCTGAGTTCGATAATCAGCTCCAGTTCATGCTGGCGCTCCTCCAGATTGGTCATCGGGTAAATCTCGTTCTCGCGAGCCAGACCGTAAGGGATGGAGATACTGCTGTGAGCAATTTTCCATTCCATGGCTTCATGCCGAAAGATCAGCACCAGCCGGGCAGTTTGCCGAGACAGGATGGGTTCTGATTTTGGTAGATGGATATGGAAGAAGGCGGTGACAGCCACCACGTCAGCGGCCAGATCTTGCAGGGCTACATCGAGTATGTCCAGGCGGATCCTGTCCGGGATCTGGGCAAAATCGCGGCGAGTTATCCGAACCCACTCTTCTCGATTGGTAACCAGAACATCGCTGCTGCCTGCAAAACCGCTGAAATTGTCGCTAAAACGTGTTGTGAGCCGGTCATCCCGTGATGAATACATCTCGATGTACTCATCAAACAGTGAGCGGATCAACTGTTCCCGTTCAGTGGTCATTGCGCTGGATCCATGTGAAGTGGTCACGTTCTTTCAAACGTTCAAGTTAATGATAGTTAAGTTTGTTATTTTATTTGGCTATCTATCTTGATTTTTCTCGATTTCTTGTTCGATTTCCTCAATTGGCAAGTGTCCGTGGGGTCAGCCATAAACCCTGCCACAAACAAGGCTCCATGGAGAGGATTATCATGGCTGTCGGGTGAATCTCCTCTTCAGATCTATTGCGCATCGGGTTGACCACCGGTGTCAGACAGGCGGGGCTGCGTGCAGATCCCCAGACTGCACGCATCAGGTCACCCCATGTGCCTCGTGGCGGTCAATGGTTGGCGAGATAGGGGCTGATATCCACCTCGTCGATGAGCTCCGGGTTCATGTAACGCTCGGCATAGCGCAGGTAGACGCCAGAGCGGAGAAAGAGAGCAAACAGTTCGGGGTCGATATGGTGATCCTGCTGCATGAATCCCATGATGCGGATCGCCTCCGAAAGGGACTTGGCTTTCTTGTAGGGGCGATCGCCGGCGGTCAGCGCTTCAAAGATATCGGCGATGGCCATCATGCGGGCGGGGATGCTCATCTCGTCCCGTTTCAGCCGCTTGGGATAACCGCTGCCATCCATCTTCTCGTGGTGTCCCCCTGCGATTTCCGGCACCTGTTTCAGGTTGGCGGGGAAGGGGAGTTTTTCGAGCATGATGATGGTCTGGATCATGTGCTCGTTGATCTTGTAGCGCTCCTCGTCGGTGAGGGTGCCCCGGCGGATGGCGAGGTTGTAGATCTCGCCGCGGTTATAGAGGTATTCGGGGGTGTTGACCTGAAATCCCCAGGGGTTGTCAGGGGCAAGGCGGTCGCGGTTGCTGCGGGTGAAGAGGTGATCCGGCCGATCGGCCAGCAGCGGCTCGGTGACCGGCAGCGGTGACTCCACTTCCCGCTGTTTGCGCGCCAGCTCATCCTGAGAGATGCCAATCCGATCGGAGAGCGTGCGCTGCCAGGTGCGGCCTGCGATCTGCTGCAGCCTTGCAATATCCTCCGTGGCCATAAATTCGCCCCCTTCGTTGCAGCGGGCGATGAAGGCAAACTCCTCATCCAGCTGTTGCCACTGCTGTTGCAGCGTGGCCTGTAACGCGATTTCATCATCACCGTGGAGGCGTGCCTGCCAGTAGGCAATCTCGGCATCCCGTTTCAGCACTTCAAAGCGCATCCTGACCTCGTGAATGCGATCGCACAGGGTTTCCAGCTTGGTGGCCTTGTCGACCACAAATTCCGGGGTGGTCACCTTGCCGCAATCGTGCAGCCAGGCCGCGATATGTATTGCTTCCCACTGTTTTTCATCGAGCGAGAAGTGCTGGAATGGTCCCTCCCGGGCCTCACATGCCGCTTCTGCCAGCATCTTGGTCAGTTCGGGCACTCGTTGACAGTGGCCACCGGTATAGGGGCTCTTGGCATCGATAGCCCCTGCGATGAGCTGGATAAAGGCTTCCAGCAGATTGCGCTGCTCCTCCAGCAGTCGCTGGGTGGTGAGTGCCACGGCGGCGGTGGAGGAAAGGGCTTTGACAAAGGCCATCCGCTGCGGAGTCAGGGATTTTTGCTGTTCATCGATCAGAAACACCAGGGTGCCGAGCAGTAGGCCATCACGGTTTTTCAGGGCAATCGGCCAGAAGGTCAGCTGTGTGTCGCTCTCCTCGATGTAGGGAAACAGGATCTGCAATTCGCTGGAGACCAACGCAACCGGTTCCAGTTCCACCCCTTGCAAGCTCTGGAACAGTAGATGTTTTGGCTGATTGAGGGTTCCGATACTGTGGGTCGGCGTTTGCTCCTGCACCTCGCCATTCCAGCACAACCCCGCCAGATCCAGCGTCTTGTTGCCGCTATCGGAGAGATAGAGCATGCAGCCTGTTGCACCGGTCAGTTGCTGCATTTCGGTGAGCAGCCGCACCAGCAAGCGGGGGAAACTGGTCTCGCTGGAGAGGGAGGTGGAAAGCTGCAAAAAGCGCTGAATGGTTGATTTCATGTCGCCCATGGCCTGGGAGAGATCGATGATTTCAGCAATATAGGTGTTGACCCTGACCGGCTCGTTGAAGTCGAAGTGGGCTATTTTCCCTGCTTCTTGTGTCAGGGCATCGAGGGGCCTGGCGGCGGTTCTGGCCAGCTTGATGGCCGCGAGCAGGGCAAGGATCAGGAAGATACCCGACAGAAGGAAGGTCTGATTGCGAATGGTGATGGCCTTGGCCAGCAGTTCATCGACAGGCGCGGCAATCCAGAGTGATAGCCGTGATTCATCCGCTTCCGGCAGCTCAACATGCATACCTTGCCAATCGCGCTCTTCTGATTGAAACGTCAGTTTATCCATATGCTGACGTTGGCTGGCATCGATCAGATGTTGCAGCATGGGAAGGTCGGCTTCAGTGACTTTGGCTAGTCGAAATCCCCCCTTCTCACCGTGAATGATCATCCCGCCTTTATGGCTGGTGATCAGCTCCCCCTGCTCATTGACAATGGCCAGCCGCATATTGGGGGTGATCATGGCAGATTTGAGCAAGTGTTCGATGGAACGCAGATTTAGGCTCACTCCGATGATGCCAGCGCCGTTTTGCATCGGTTTGGCAAAGCTCAGGTACATCTCCTGAGAATCGAGCGAAATATAGGGGGGCGTCTGCACCAGTCGTCCGGCCTGCTTGGCCTGAATAAACCAGGGGTGTTCTCTTGCATCAAATGTGAGTCCTGATACCTGTTTGTGCGCGATGATGGCGAGGTTGTCGGCCAGCGCGAAGATATCCGTGAGGGTGGCTGCCTCCAGATGCCGGACACTTTGGACGATCCAGCGGGTATTGGCGGGAGGCGTCAGGTGTTGCACATCGGTGTCGGTCGGCCAGCGCATCAGCCAGAACATATCGCCGTTGTTGTAACCGGCATAGACCCCGTTGGCCGAGGGCTGCCCTGTTAGCAGGGTCGCCATATAGGGGATGTTGGCCATGCGTGCTGCCAGGGTGTCGGCTTCGGTCAGGCGCTGCTGGGAGAGCAGATTGACACTCAGGGCCGAGGAGCGGAACAGCCCTTCCAGCTCCTGCGTCGTCAGTTGGCCAATCAGGCTGAATCTCTCTTCCGCCTCATTCATCAACATGGTTTTGGTCTGCTGATATTGGTGACCAAGGGTGATCAGGGCAAACACCAGCAGCAAGCCCAGAAACAGGTGGGCAATGTGGACATACAAGGGGATAACGCGGCGAATGAGATTCATGTTATCTCCTTAATGGATGGGACGGCGGGATGGGACATAAAACAGATAACCCAACGGAATAATGGATGGCTTCATGGTGTTGGCCCTTCTTGCTGCATGCATGAAAATTTCCCGTTGCGTTAAACCGCCAGATGACGATGACCAGATGACGATGAATAGCAGGGTGGTGATAAATCCTTCGTGTTTTATTCGCGCATCGCAGAAGAGGAAAATAATCCGCGGCGATGTCATGGCTGGGCACGACGACGTGGACCCGGCTCACTCTGGATATGGGTTGAAATCCTCTTTTTGCGGGAAGTGCGCCGAGATATTCAGCAACCGGGTCTCTTCATCGAGCGACACCGTCACGGTGGCGCCATGGGCTTCCAGCATGATTTTGCCATGGTAGCCATTGCGACTGCGCGCATCTTTGTTATCGGAGGAGGTGGATTTATCGAACAGAGACAAGGCGTGGCTGAGATCCAGCAAGGTCGAGCTATCAATATTCAAGATAATGCTGTCAGGGTTTTTCAGACAGACAATCTCCACACAGGAGGAGGGGGTTGCATGTTCGCAGGCGAGCCGTATCAATATTTGAAACGCGGAATAACAGAGAAATTCGTCACCTGCGATGAACAGCTCGTCATAGAGATAATTTTTGGGTTTGGTCAGCTTGATATCGAGCTTTTTTCCGGCATAGAGATTTTTGAACTGCACCGAGAGCCGGTTGAAAATATCAAAGAGCTGGACTTTACCCGCTTTCAACACAAAGGAGCCGGTTTCAATCTGGTAGATCTCGGAGGCCAGACGGGTCAATGCCAGCGCATCGCCCACCGATTTTCTGGTGATGGAGAGCTGGGTTTTTTGGACCATGTTGAGCGTCGGGTCGGCGGCCAGCTCTTCCAGCAGGTGTAGCGCATTGAGCAGCGGCTCCCGGATTTCATAGCGGATATTGAACTCGAGGCTCTCTTTGAGCGCGTTGAGCTCAAGCATCTGATCGAACTCTTTTTGCAGATCTCTTCTGGCATGCACCAGCCGCATCAGATTGGCAATGCGAAAACGCAGCATCTCGATGTCGATCGGCTTGGTGATAAAATCGACTGCTCCGAGTTTCATCGCCCGTTTACGGGAATAGATATCATCCAGTGCCGTCATAAAGACGATGGGGATGTGCTCTGAGTGGGGATGTTCACGCAAAATTCTGGCGACATCGAATCCGTTCAGGTTGGGCATCATGATATCGAGCAGCACCAGATCGGGTGGATTATCCGATTGGCAGATCCGGATCGCTTTTTCGCCATCCTTGACCAGCTTGAGATGAAACTCTTTGCGAAATACCGAGGTGATCAGCATCAAATTATCTGGAATATCGTCAACCACCAGAATGGTGGGGCTGTCCTCTCAGAGATCCCCTCATTTTTAGAGACTCAAATAATTCCAAGTGTGCGGGTATATAAGCGGTGTTGCTTCAGGTAG
>NZ_JAPCJA010000090.1:0-7874 GCF_027707745.1 Aeromonas sp. QDB23 | reverse complement strand
ACCACGGGAATTTCTGCGCAGTCGGGTATCACAACCCTAAGCGGGAAAAAGTGTCTGGACCTATGGGGTCAAATCCACAGACCGTGGATGAAATCTGCGTGGACCCTAAGCGTCGTTGTTTCTGGCGCAGCCAAGCAGGACCGGTTTCTCTCAGCGAGCAACCCCGAGTGTTGGCAAGTTTCCTGGCTGATCTGCAGCGCACCTGTACTCATCACGGTTATCGTGTGGAGAGTGACCCCTTACCCCAAGAGGAGGCTCGCGATGCCCAAACATCCGATAGCCGTTGAGCTAGAAGCCATCAACCGAGAGGGGGAAACGCAGGTGGTGCGTGACAGTAGCCTGACGGTTCAGGGCTACAGCGTCTACCTGCGGGCGGCAGAGGCCAGTGGCCTTGCCCTGGCCACCTGGGTTGCTGACTACGACACCATAGGTCCAGCTTACGTACTGGCCGAACGCTTGAGCCTGGCGCTGGCCATCCCGCTCACCGTGCTGGTCCCCGGACCACTAATGCCGATTAAGCAGGAACCCACCACCAGGGAAGGCGTCACCACTACGGCCCACTGAACTACCCTCAAATTGAACCAACAACACCTCTGCATTTAGCCCCGGTATGCCTCGCGCTGCCGGGGTTTTGTTTATTTGGAGAATTCCACTATGCGTTACCACAAACTCAAAGCCGGGGAATGCCCCGGCACTTATGTCGTCACCGAACCGGTGACCGAGCAAGACCTGCTGCGCATCGCCAATCAGATTGCCCGCAAGCGTCTGGCCAAAGGTACCGCCATCACCAGTACTACCGAGGCCGCCGAGCGGCTGCAAACCCTGCTACAAGACCGGGAGCATGAAGTGTTTGGCGCACTGTTCCTCGACTCCCAGCATCGTGTCTTAGCCTTTGAAGAGCTGTTTCGTGGCACCCTCGACAGCGCCAGCATCTACCCACGGGAAGTGGTCAAGCGTGCCCTACTACTCAACTGTGGGGCCATCATCGCGGTGCACAATCACCCCAGCGGTGACCCAGAACCCAGCCAATCTGACCGGGTCTTTACCCAAGCCCTCAAAGAGGCCTTGGCCCTGGTCGATGTCCGGTTGCTCGACCATCTGGTGGTCGGCGCTGAGGGCGTGGTCTCCCTTAAAGAGAGGGACCTGCTATGAACCCCATCCCCGGTAAAACACACCTCACCAACATCGATATCCTCATCGAGTTGCGCTGTTGGCTGGCTGACAACGTCGAGATGCAGGCAGAGCCCACCATCGTGGCTCACCTGCCTAACGGCTACCTGCTCACCCAGGCCGACTGTATCGAGGCCATTGATGCGTTGCTCTATCAGCTACGCCATTAGTCGCGCCAAGAAGAGACAAACACCATGCGATTACCTAACCCCTATACCCTTGAGGAAACCCTCGAGAAGCTGCGCCATGGCCTGACAGTCGCCAGCAACGAAGATGCACTGACGTTGCTGGAGAAGGCCGTCACCAAGGCTCGTGATGACGAGGCCTATGCCAAGCAGTTTGAAGAGACCTTGCTGCGGGGATCCACCATCGAGATACGCGAGTGTCTCAGCTGCTTTGGCGACTACGTCGAACGCTCCCGAGACGCACCGCCCTATTACCCGCACCACGACGCCGTCAACGGCATTGATTGTGCGCTCTACACCATCCTGTTTGATGCGGCTCTCCCCGACACACTCCAGGATCACCAATAACGAACCGTCGATCGCCCAATAACATGCAGATCACGTTTCCACCCGATCACCCGAATCATCAAACCAGGATCATCAGGTCCCACACCATGATCCGGATATCCCGACATTACCCCAAGACCACCTCACCGAAGGTGGCCTTTTGCATTTTAAGGAACCATGCCCATGTCTGCCTTCATGATCGACCGCAAGGACTACCTGGCCTTTGCCGTTCAGTTGCACCGCTTTTGCAATGCCCCCATGCCACCGCACTACACCCTTGAGCTGCTGCGCACCCTCTGGTGGTTCCCGCCAGCAGACACGACCAGTACCTGGACGTGGCGGGTAGACCGGCTGGTACGGCTGATGATGCTCGCCAATCGGCGGGCTGTCTGGCATCGCTATCAGCTGGGGCGTCAGCAGGAGCAAAAAGAACCACGCCAGCACCGCTCGACCAAGCAGGGACCGCTTAAACCAGCCCACCGTTACAATCAGGCATCACTCACCGATGCCGAACTGGTTGCCCTCTACAAATTCACCTGCTGCGCCCTGTACCAGTCGAGTGAATGGAGTGGGAGTCCCGAGCAGGCACCCCGGCTAGTGAAGGTACTACAGCAGTTGCAGCAAGCGCTGGCGCAAGACGTGCTGACCCGGCTGTCACTGTGGGAGCAAGCCCCCTGGGGAGAGATGTAATGAACCTTTCCATCACCCTGACAGTGACAAGCTCACCACCGAGCTCAACCGCCCAGATAGCCCAGCGTATCGCCGATGACATGGCACACCTGCATCACCGTCTAGGGGATGGGGTCAGCGATGAACTGGGCATCAGCATCAGTTACCTGGTCGAACAATTTGCGCAGCTGGCAGCGGCTTACCGTTTACCTGCAGAAAGGGAGAAACAACCATGATCGAATTCAACGATAGCTTCACTCAGGTCGCAGTCGCTCAGGCCATGAGTGCACATGGCGATTTGCATAGGCTCATTACCTATCAGCTCACCTTCCCGAAGTGGGCTCACGACTATGACGAGACCGGCAAGCGCACTGGCCCCGACAAGATCAAGCCCATGCCAACGATGCACAAGACCTCGCTGTTCGCGAGTCCACTGGACATGGTGGACAACCTGCCCCGCGAGATTAACTTTGCGTGGTGGGAGCGTGAGTGCAACGACCTCGGCTATCCCGTTGGGGAGTGGAGACGCACCATTGTGGGTGCCTACTTCAACCACGGCACCAACGACAACCCAAACTGGAGCAGCCACACATGAGCATCTTCGAACACATGACATGGGGACTGGGTACCCCGAACCTGCCCAAGCTGGGGGCTCGAGCCATTCTGCAACGTGGTTATGTTGATTTCCTGGGCGACCGTGCCGGTATGTACGGCGAGCCAGACGAGGCGTGGCGGGCCGAGTGCGACACAGTGCTGCCGCACTTCCTGCGTGAGTTAACCAAAATGGCCAAGGCATACCAGATATGCACCGACATGGACGAGGTGTTTCGCCTTGAACACAAGGGCTGGGTGTGTGAAGCCAGTCCGAGGCGCAGCTACGGCTACCTCTACCTCGACATCTACCACCCCGCTAACTAGCGGGGTGTTTGTTTCAAGGAGAAGTATCATGAACAAGTTCTATCACGTGGGCACACTGGCCCACCGTGACGTCACCACCCTGCTGCACACGCTGACGCACAATGCAGCCGCCAATGCCGAGGGGATCCTCAACTACGTGGGCAGCAAGCTGAACCCCTACGACCCGCGCAAAGAGAAGGCCAAGGCACGGCACACATTGCGCCGGGTCAAGAAGGCTCTGAAGGTAGGGCGTATCCCGCTTGAGCTCACCGTGACGGGTTGCCGCATCGACCGTGGCAGCCATCAGGCAGACCGTTACTACTACGACCGGACGCTGCTGGCCCAGGGCTGGCAACAATACGATACCGAGGAAGACGCTTGGTACTTCGGCATCTGGATTAACACCGAGAAGCTGGAGACCTTGACCTACGCAGAAGGGGATACCAGTCATGTGATTGCACCGAACGTCGAGGCGTTTCGTGCCGAACTGGCGCGGCTCTACCAGTACCACCCGCAAGCCCCGGCGTTTATCAGCATCGACCCGGAAGCGGGCATTGTAACCTGCCACTTTGAAGCCAAACCGGAGGTGTGAGATGGCAAAAAACATCACCATCAAGGTACCCGGCAAACATCCGCAAACTGGCGAGCTCACCACCTTTGAGCTCAAGGGCCAGCGCATGGATATCGACATCGGCGGCCAGGCTGTGCCCTTCCTCATTCACGGGAGGGGGATAGGGACGTCGCTCACCCATATCCCGAGCGGCTATCGCATCGCGCTGCTCGGCGGCTGGCTCACCGCTCGTTACGCAATCCCCGAGAATAAGCCCAGCAGAACAGACTGCGCCCGGATGGCCATAGACCGACTGGTGGCCCAGTACGGCTCGCAACACCTGCTAGACCGTCTCAATTGCAAGCAGGTTATCAATCAACAGTAACCACCGCCCAGACGACAACAAGGAGCGATGCAATGACCAACACCCTACCAACAATGCCTGCCCTACAGGTCGGCTATACAGTGATGAAAATGCTGGATGTCGCCATGAGCACCATCGTGGGCGATTACGATGACGCAGACCTGGTACCAGAATGGCAATGGGTCAAGCGTATGGCCTCCCATGAACATGTCGGTGTGAAGGATGACTCCGCCTACGAATATATGTTGAACCTGGCCTTGGAGCTCGATGCCTACCCGCCAACGTTACAGCCCTTGCTCGCAGCAGCAACGCAAGCCGGGGTGAGCTACATCCTGTTTTACAACGACTAGCCACTGCGTCTGCCACTGCGGCCCGGCAGCTTTCTGTAGCCTCGGCACCAACAGACACGACAGCCCAGCACCGCTTATCCACAAACAGCATAAAGGGCCAGCCCTCACAGGCTGGCCCTTTGCATCATTGGAGTCACTGAACATGACCCGTCTTATCACTGGACTTGAGGTGCATCGCTATGCCCCCGAGCTAAACAAACTGCATCTGCGCAACCGGCAGACGTTACCAGCCCCCGGTATCACCACCATCAAAGAGGCCAAAGCCCGCCTGTTTAGGCGTTGGCAGCCAGGGCATCAGGTGACCATCACCGTAAGTCACCCTGACTACGTCAATCTCTCCCGGCTCTACCTAGGGCGACTGACAAGCCTGACAGACCTCCCCGAGCACCTGGCCAGACTACGCCAGCGCCACAACGTGCCAGGCACTATCATCCACACCCAATTGAGGTATCGCTAATCATGACCACGACTACTACCAACACCAATAAGCCGCATCCTGCAGTGCCAGAGCAACCCACCCAGATTTTTGCGCAGTGGGGCTTGCCCCATACCGTGACGCCGCGCTTTGGTGCTCGTCTTATTCAGGAGCATCACCGACTGCACTTTTTGTCTGACCGAGCCTCATTGATTGGCGAATGGGCAGAGGAGGCAATAAACCGGCTTGAAGCCGCCTTCCCGGCCATCATCAAGGAACTGGAAAGCAAACTGCTGACCGGCGAGCTGGATGCCCGCTGTCAGCAACGTATCACCGTCCATCACAGCGGCTTTACCTGCGAAGCCGATACCTTGGGCAGCCAGGGGTATGTCTATATCGCGATTTACGCTGCACAGAGCACGGACGCCTAATAAATGACTTATCAGCGCTGTTAGTTGAGATTCTTGTCGGGATCAATCAGCAGGATACGCCAACTTTCTCTATCCCCTCATACGCTATAACTCACTGAGCTGTTCCCCAGTCATGCTACTGGCCTGTAGGCGGCACTCTGGTGCTATTCTTATGGAACAGCCCCGTTTCGGGTGGTAGAGTAGGCGTGAATCAAATATGAGCAATCTAGTACGGGACTCTATGCCGCAACTTCTCCTAGACGCCAACAAGGTCATTGAAACATTCCATGACCTTGAAGTGACCGCAACCAACGAGGCTATCTACCATGCCTTGGTGGGGCATGGTCACGTTCAGGATATTGCCGGTGAGCTGGGGCTGCCTCTGACGCCGGGATACCGCCTGATCTGCGTGACAACCCGACTAGACAAAGAGAAGTTCGAGATTGCCCTGGTAAATGACCACCTCAAGCAGGTTGTCTACTACAACCAGGTGATCATCGTTCACTACAAAGACCTCAAGTGCCGACCGGCCACGCAACAGCGCGTGTGGCGCTCCACCGACTTCCAACACAAGGCGGTGCTGCGTGACCTGCCAACCGCGGTGTTCTTCGGCTACATCTTGAAGCGCTACGATGTGATCCTGAGCGACAACCTCCAGACCGGCGAAGGTATGCACTTCTGGAAGGCTCGCATGTCAGAGGCGCTGTATCGCGGCCTCTACGTCTATCACTATGAAGTGCTCAAGGCGGAGCTGCACCAGATCCTTTCTCAGGACGCGCTGAACTCCCTATCAGATACGATATGGGGGAATACAGGCGGGCACGAATGGCAGCTGGCCATCATCTCCTGCAAGCCATTGCCATACCCCGTAGAGATCTCAGCACTATAGACCTCTAGCAACCATAAAGAGGGGCCGCCAATCAGTGCAGCCCCTCTTATTTTCCCCGCTAGGCGCCTGAAACAGACGCATAAAGCTCACAATTCAACCTCATTCAGCCTCGGTTGGCTTCATGTGACGTATTGTATCTCCTCCCAGCATGGAGATATTCAATGAGAAATGTGGCAAGGAAAGGCGACCCAACCAGCACTGGCGGGCCGTTAGCGCTGCAGGGCGATTATGTCTCTTGCGGCTGCCCACCCATGAGCAACACGATAATCCCCGCCCAGGGGACGACCGTCGGCGACAATCAAGGGCCCTGGGCGAGAGCAGCAAGCGCCCCAGTAGAGCTACCTGCGCCAAACCCCGCCAGTTCGCCGGCGACCCCTCTTGTCCCCCTGGTTGACCCCGCGGAACATCGGATCGGCATCTTCTTTGATGGCACCCAGAACAACCGGTACAACAGCCAACTCAGGGAGCAGTGTGAAGAGGCAAGCGAAGCGGCCTGCAAATCCATAGAGAAGCTGATAGGGACTGAATCTTCATACGACGGCGGCCCAACCAACATTGCCCGGCTGCATCAAGCCTATACCGGCTCAGCAATCTACATCGAGGGGATCGGTACTGCTGCCGGCAAGGCTGACACGAAGCTCGATATGGCCCTGGGGATCGGCGCAACTGGCGTCATAGCCAGGTCAGAGGAAGGCCTCTCCAAGATCAGCACCATGATCGCCAGCCTCCCCGCTGGCCCAGTAGCTGTGGATGTCTTCGGCTTTAGCCGGGGCGCTGCAGCTGCGCGACATTTCGTGAACATTCTTCTGGAATCGAACCTGGGGCGCTAGGTGCGCGTCGCATTCGTTGGCCTCTTCGATACCGGGGCAGCCATAGGCCTGGACACCAGCAATGACGACAATGCACCAGTTCGCCTCTACATTGCTCCCGGGGCCGCGGAGAAGGTAGTCCAGCTCGCCGCCAAGGACGAGTACCGGCTCAATTTTGCGCTTAACTCCGTACAGCCAGACCACACGGAACTCCCGCTATTCGGTACTCATAGCGACGTTGGCGGCGGGTATCTGGACCAAGTTGAGAAGACGCCAATCATGCGCCCCTATGATGCCATCCTGAAATTTGGTGATGACGCAGCCTATAAGAGATTCCAGGCTGCAGCCAACGCCAGGCTCCAGGAGGAAGCTATCCCCCTATACAAGGGATATGCGAAAGACAGCAGCCAGATAAAACCGACCATCAGCTCTTTCTCCGTCGTATCCAAGAGCGACGCGCCAATGGTGGGCTATGTGGCCAACGCGATCATGACGCGCACGGTCAAACCTGAACTGCAGCTGCTCGCCGGCCACCTTATGCAGACAATAGCACAGGAAAGCGGGTCGCCGCTCCCCCCCCCTGTCTGAGCCGGTTCGCGGGGCGCTGGCCTTCTTGTTCGACCAGTACCTGGGTCTGTGGCATGGAGGCGGTGACCTCAAACTGTCCAAGGAGCAAAACGAGATGCTGATGACGGAGTATGTCCACTGCTCCGATAACTGGACGCCGCTCGGCCCCCTCTACGTGAACGCCCCCGCCCCTGGTGCATATTCCGGCCGATCATGAACACCAATTCCGATTCAACGTGAACACCATTTCCGGACCAATGTGAACGCTCATT
>NZ_JAPCJA010000089.1:0-8013 GCF_027707745.1 Aeromonas sp. QDB23 | reverse complement strand
CCATTCTGCGGCTCAAAGATCGTCTTCAGCATGACGAAATACATTTTGTAGTACCAGTCGTCATGACTCTGCCCAAAGGCTTCATGATTTAGTTGTGATTTATCCGGGATAACCAGACCACGAAAGTGAAGGTCATCATCATCGAAAAAGTAATCCAGCAGATCACGATAAAATGCGAGCTTCGACTGACTAACCTTGGTCCACTTCACCTCGAAATCCGGCGCCAGCCCGTGCTTTTGCTTGATCTCCCGCAAGCGACGCACTATCTCGCTGCGCTTATCCAGCGGGCACCATACAGCCCCAAGCACCATGGCCGATTGACCATCGTTCTCCAGATGGCAGGACTCATCGCAATAGACATTAAATATGCGGCTCATCAGGCAAGGGCTCCTTCCACCAGCGACTCGGCCAGGGCAAGCTGGGTCTGCTGGCTGGTTTGCAAGCGTACTTTCAATTGATCACAAACAGCCAGTAAACCCTCAACTTTGTTGACTATTTTGGATTGTTCTTTAACTGGGGGTAATGGAAAAACCAATTCACGAAGTAAGCCCAAATTTAAAACATTCATCGTTGAGCCATGACTTTTTCTATATAGTTCATCCTGAACTAGCTGACTACCTAGTACGACACCAATGTATTTACGGTCAATATCTGAAAATAAAGAAACTTTTACTAACCGAGGGTTTATTATTCCACGAACTGCGTTATCAGACAGAATCAAAACTTTACCAATAGTACCAACCAAGCTTACAAGTATATCCCCGGCCTGAACTTTACATGACTCTAAGCTTAGATACTTTTCCTCATCAATAAAGTAGTCACCAAGGTCCTCATCACCAGATATAACTTGCTCTTGACCATATATTTTGTATCCTGATGCTACATACATATCTTTTTTTAAGACTGAGCCAAAAGGCCCTGCTTTCAACGCATTCTTTTCATTCTTTGCAATATAATCAAGTTTTACCCAATCCCACCCCTGCGGCAGTTCAAACGGTTTTTCGTCTTCACTAATCGCAGGCAGCGGTTTCTCTTTTTTGATTTTCTTCTCTTCCACCAATCGGGCTTTTTCGGCAGCGATGCGTCCCAGCAGGGCGGATACGGGTTCATCGCTCGGGTCTTGCGGCACTAACTTTCCCATCACCGCCAGTTGCAGGATGGTCTGTTTCAGGGCGTCGATACTCGACTCGGTGGTAAAGAGGGTATCGAAGTGAGTGCTTAGCCGCGCCCAGTTTTGCGCCAGCTCGTCGGCATCGGCACTGTCTGTCAGCGTGGCGAGCAGGGTCTCTACCAGCATCTGATGGGCAGCCAGCTGTGCTTCACTCTGCTGTTCCAACTGGTCGCATAGGGCCATTAACTCTTTCACTTTGGCAACGATACGGTGTTGTTCATCCAAAGGCGGCAAAGGTATTAATACTGACTGAACGATAGACTGATTTATTGAAGACTGCCCTATAGCATGTTGTGCAACTGACAAAAAATATCCTGAAAGCCTTAGTTGATTGAACACTAAGTCAATGTAATCATATGAGACCAAGCAACTTGTTCTAATAAGTAACAAGTTAACGCCATGATAAAGTTCATGGTTGCCATGAAAAATAGCCGTCTTACCAACATGAAGATCACTGTTGATGTGCGACAGTAATATATCACCCTGATTTAACCGATAATAATTCAGCTTATCATGGGGTATGCTTGGAGAGTAACCAACTCTCCCCATATTAATGACAGATTCTGATATGGATTCTATCCGAGTAAGTGGGAAACCATTCCCTTCCTTATTTTGCACGCCAGAAAAACCATTTGATATTCTATTTATTATTGAACCGACCCGGGTAAACTCCCATCCAGCAGGTAGCTCAAACGGTTTCTCTTCCTCACCAATTTCCGGCAAGGCCTTGGGCTTTTTAATTTTGCCCTCTTTGACCAGCCGCGCCTTTTCGACAGCAATGCGCTCCAACAGCACGGAGGCTGGTTCATCGCTGGGGTCTTGCGGTACCAATTTGCCGCGCACGGCCAGCCCCAGGATCAGCTCACGCAGCTTTTTGATGCCGGTGAGTTCCAGCTTGCTGTTGCTACCGCGCCCGGCACTGCTTTTGGGGCGCACTGCCGCAGTCCAGAGATCCAGATGGTCGGTAATCAGATTCTCGATCGCCATTACGCCTGCCCCCCCAGCTTGGCCGCACCGTTGCCCAAAGCGTCGCCCAGAATGGCTTTAAGCTGGTCACGCAGGGTCTTGATTTCTTTCTGCTCTGTGGCATAGCGTGCCAGCAGCTCGTCAGGGTCGTGACTTATCTGCTCACCGACATGGGGGTTTTTGATATCGAGGTTAAAGTTGCGCTCGATAATGGTGTCGATGCTGACCTTCCAGGCTTGTTCGTTCTCAACCCGAGCCGCAAAGCCGTCCGCCTCATCGCCCCACCAGGCAATCTCGGCTTCAAACTCCTCGAACTTCATCGGCTTGGTCTTGCTGTAGTTCTTCACCCCAGCCGGATAGGGGTGCTCATAGAACCAGACATCCTTGGTGGGCTGGCCCTTGGTAAAGAAGAGGATATTGGTCTTGATGCCGGTATAGGGGGCAAACACGCCGTTGGGCAGCCGCACTATGGTGTGCAGGTTGCACTCAGCAGTGAGCAGTTGCTTGATCTTGGTTTTGACCCCTTCGCCAAACAGGGTGCCATCGGGCAGCACCACGGCGGCACGACCGCCCTTTTTCAGCACTTCGATGATCAGCTGCAGGAACAGGTCGGCAGTTTCGCGGGTACGGAGATCGGCGGGGAAGTTCTGCTCGATGCCATCCTCTTCGGTGCCACCAAAGGGCGGGTTGGTGAGGATCACATCGATATCGCTATCCCAGCTCGACAGCGGTTTGTCGAGGGTGTTGCCGTGGCGGATCTGCACCGGCACCTCGATGCCGTGCAGCAGCATATTGGTAGTGCAAAGGAGGTGCGGCAGCTGCTTCTTCTCGACCCCCAGGATCTGCTGCTGCAGGGTCTGGTGGTCGGCAGCGGTCTCGACATAGTGCTCTTTGACATGGTCAAAGGCGCAGGCGAGAAAGCCGCCGGTACCGCAGGCCGGGTCCATAATCCGCTCGCCGAGTTTGGGGTCGATGCGGTTGACCATAAAGCGGGTGACGGCGCGGGGGGTGTAGAACTCGCCCGCGTTACCGGCGCTTTGCAGGTCGCGCAGGATCTGCTCGTAGATGTCGCCAAACAGGTGGCGTTCGCTGCTGTCGGTAAAGTCGATCTCGTTTAGCTTGTTAATCACCTGCTTGAGCAGGGTGCCGTTCTTCATGTAGTTGAAGGCATCGCTGAACGCCTCTTTCACCACATAGCCACGGGGGTTGAGATCGATATTGGCAGGCTGGTTTTTCAGGCTGTCGAACAGGTCATTGTTGACGAAATCGAGCAGGGCATCGCCTGTCAGCCCTTCACTATCGGCCGCCCAGTTGCGCCACAGGAAGCGCTCGGGGATGGGGCAGCGGTAGTTATCCTGCTCAAACTCCAACTCCTCTTCCTGGGCGTCGAACACTTTCAAAAACAGCAGCCAGGAGAGCTGGCCGAGGCGCTGGGCATCGCCGTCGATACCGGCGTCCTTGCGCATGATGTCCTGAATGGATTTGATGACTGAGCTGATGGATGACATGGGGTTCTCTGCTTTTTACAAAAATGGTGACGAATACAGGGGCGAATTCGTCAGGAAGATCGATAAAACAGGCGGCCATGATTGCCATGGCCGCACTGTGGAGCTGTTGCAGGCTTGGCGTCAGGCGCTCTGCTGCTCACGGTAAATTTCTTGCTCCAGTTCGGTGATGGCCTGCTCGAACTGTTTGGGGCCACCAAAACCCTTCTTGGCCAACTCCAGCGGGCGACCCAACTCGGTAAAGGGGGCCACTTTTAGCGCATCCTTGGTCTCAATCTCGGTCACGCCCTGATCGGCATACTTGTCGAGCAGGCTGGTAAGCACCTGCTGGGCGGTATCGTTGTACTTGGTGAAGTAGTTGCGCTTTTTGACGTTGTTGGCCCGCTCACGGCGGGTCAGTGGCGGCTGATCGTATACCACATGGCAGATAAGGTCGAACGGGTCGAGCTCCTTGCCCACTTCCTGCTCCAACACCTCCCATAGCACGCCCGCCTGCGCCAATTCATCCATGATGGCTTGCTTGCGTTCGGCGGCTTGCCAGCGTTTGGTGAAGGCATCGAGGGTGGCAAACTCTTTGAGCAGGGTCTTCTTGGTGTAGTCCTTGAAGGATTCGGTCACCAGCTTGCCATCGGCATCGTAATACTGCACCCGCTCGGCGATGACGCTGACCGCCACTCCGTTGACATAATACTTGCTGACCCCAGGCTCGGGGTCACCCAGCGGGCCTGCGCCCTGACCCCCTGCGTCACTCTGGCCACCATCACTAGCGGTTGTGTAACTGCCGGGCTCTTCATCAACCCCGGGGGCAAACGGATCGTCATTGTTGCCGGGTTCATCGGCTGGCAGTGGATCGGCGCCGTCGATGATATCGCCTAGGCCTTCATCCGGATTGTTGATGTCTGCCGGTTTGACCACCATGACGCGCTCCGGCTCGCCATCGAAACGGGGATCGGCAAACAGCTCGGTGGCCTTCTTGAAGTCGAGAATGGTAAACCAGAGCTTGCCGTACTTGTCGTCGATGCGGGTGCCACGGCCGATGATCTGCTTGAACTTGGTCATGGACTGGATGTTTTGGTCCAGCACCACCAGCTTGCAGGTCTTGGCATCGACGCCGGTGGTCATCAGCTCGGAGGTAGTTGCAATGACCGGATAGGGCTTTTTCGGGTTGATGAAGTTGTCGAGCTGGGCCTTGCCAAGGTCATCATCGCCGGTGATTTTCATCACATAGCGGTCATCTTTCAGCATCTGCTCGGGGTTGAGGTTTGCCAGCGCCCGTCGCATCCGGTCGGCATGATCGATGTCATTGCAGAACACGATGGTCTTGGCCATCGGGTCGGTTTTCTTGAGGTAGTTGGTGATGGTCTCGGCCACCAGCTGGGTGCGCTCGTCGATCACCAGAGTGCGGTCGAAATCCTTCTGGTTATAGATGCGGTCTTCAATCAGGTTACCCTGTTTGTCCAGCTGCCCCTTGGTTGGGCGCCACCCCTGCAGATCCACATCGATATCGACCCGCACCACCTTGTAGGGGGCAAGAAAACCATCTTCGATCCCTTCTTTCAGGGAATAGGTATAAACAGGGTCACCGAAGTAATCGGTGCTGGAGACGGTTTCGGTCTCTTTGGGCGTGGCGGTGAGACCAATCTGGGTGGCCGATGAGAAGTATTCGAGGATCTCGCGCCAGGCGCTGTCTTCGGCAGCGCTGCCACGATGACACTCATCCACCACGATCAGGTCGAAGAAGTCGGAAGAGACCTGCTTGAAGGCTTTTTGCGACTCTTCCGGCCCGGTGAGCGCCTGATAGAGGGCAAGGTGGATCTCATAGGCGGGGTCGATCGTTCGCCCGGTGACCTTGGTCATGGCCGAGCCAAAGGGCTGAAAATCATTGATCTTGGTCTGATCGACCAAAATGTTGCGATCGGCCAGAAACAGGATGCGCTTCTTGGCGCCCGCCTTCCACAAACGCCAGATGATCTGAAATGCGGTGTAGGTCTTGCCGGTGCCGGTTGCCATCACCAGCAATACCCGATCCTCGCCTTTCGATATGGCTTCTACGGTCTTGTTAATGGCCTGCAGCTGGTAGTAGCGGGGAGATTTTCCGCTGCCATCGGAGTAGTAGTCCTGGCTGATGACAGGCAGTTGGGCCTGGGTGAAGCCCTTCCAGGTGCAGAGCTTGTCCCAAAGCTGGCCCGGGCTGGGGAAGTCCTCCAGCGCGATCTCGGATTCCAGCTTGGCCGGATTGGTCTTGTCATGAAATACGAAGCCATCGCCGTTGCTGGCGAATACGAACGGCACATCCAGCAGACGGGCATAATCGAGCCCCTGCTGCATCCCCTTGCCAATCTCATGCTTGTTGGCTTTGGCCTCGATCACCGCCAGTGGCAAGCCCATCTTGTGATAGAGCACGATATCGGCCGATTTGACCTTTTTGCGTGCCGCCATCTGGCCGCGCACCACCACCTTGCCATCCCGCAGCTTCACCTCTTGGCGAACCTGAGTCAGGTCATCCCACCCCGCCACCTTGATGGCGGGCAGCAAGTATTTGGAGATGATGTCGGCTTCGGTGAGGGTTGCTTTGTTGATCTCGGCCATGAGCACTCTTCCGGTCGGGGGACAATATTGCTCAAGATTCTCTCATAAAATCAGCCGGGTTTTGTTGATTTCAGACTCATAAAGCAACAAGGAGAGCAGTTCTTGATGGCGAGCCTTCTGGTCAAGGAAACGTCTGGCAATGGCATCACCATGATGCGCTGAATGCAAAGACCAAGATTCCAGATAGATAGGAATTCGCCCCCATCATTTCCAGCACACCAGGGTCTCTCACCCCCTCAGACAAGATCGCCAACATTCCAGAGAGAAAAACGGCACGAAATTTCCAGATAGATAGGAAGTCTTCGATCAGGATTCCACATAACTCGTTCTGAACGGGCATTCCACTATGTGGAAAATTCGCACCACTTTTCCAGATAGATAGTTGTGTGGAAAGAAACTGGACGGGAATTGGTTGGGAATGACAGTGTTCATTCCATAGCTCCACATCCTGCGTGATTCCACGCAACCACGTTTGTCGCGAGACAACAAACTTCAATACTTTCAGTGCGTTGTTGATTTTTTCCTGAGCAGAGTCCATGGTGATATGGAGTTTGGTCACACGATCACCTGATTGCATCCTTTATCCGCTACACCTGAGGTCATCACCATGAACAGCATTGTCATCCTGAGCATCTTGTTTGCATTCCTGATAGGCTTTGGCGCCTTTGCTGCATGGCTGTATATCGAGAAGCGTCGTATGGATGCCTCAGATAAATGACCCGCTATTTTGCTGAACGGACCTCTTTTGCCACACATGAAATCAGATGACGGGAGCAGCCCAACATCTCCTGGATCACCGAGTAGCTGTGTCCGGTGCTCAATAACTGTGCGATGTGCTGACGCCTCTTCTCATCTTTCTGTCGACCACGGTATTTCCCCTCATCCCTGGCCTTGGCAATACCCTGCTGTTGCCTGCGTCGGCGATCTTCATAGTCTTTGCGAGCGACAGCTGCGAGCATATCCAGCAGCATGCCGTTTACAGCCTGCAATA
The DNA here is from genome assembly GCF_027707745.1 of Aeromonas sp. QDB23. Lineage (NCBI taxonomy): Bacteria > Pseudomonadati > Pseudomonadota > Gammaproteobacteria > Aeromonadales > Aeromonadaceae > Aeromonas > Aeromonas sp. QDB23. Next base: position 791 of record NZ_JAPCJA010000089.1, on the reverse strand, counting down.
TGGCGCTAGTGAACTCGGAGCGGCTATCCCCCTGTAACGCCACCCAGGAGGTCGGAAGCTCCGGAGAAACGATGGAGAGCTGTTTCTGCGCCAACAATTGCTTCAGTGTTTGCCAATCTGTTTGATTGAGACGAGCCAGACGATCAATCTGTTCTACCAGCACAATGTCACGATCTGCAGCATCGCGGATCAACCTCATAAGCTCAGGCCTGTCCAGCGTCGCCCCCGACTCATTCTCCACATAGAAACTGGCAATCTGATGGCCTTGCTCCGCAGCAAAACCAATCAGCAGCTCTCGTGCCCGTTCAGCATCCTGCTCCACTGTCGATGCACGTAAGTACGCCCGTATGAACATTGAAACCCCCATCAGTCTGTTTAAACTGGTTCCGAATTATTGGTTCAATGTCATTTTCAGAAGACGACTGCACCAGACAACGCGGTTTGAAGGCTGTTGTGCAGTCGTCTATTGAACGAACAGTATCAGGAGTCCGCTGCACGAATGATGACCTCAAGCCGGTTCTGGTCGCGCTGGCGACCGATCAGCCCCTGGATGTGCGATACCGCGACCACGATCTTTCCGGCGATTGGGCGGGCTACCGCGAATGCTACATCAAGCCCGACCTGCTGCTGATCTACCGCAAGTCCGACGCCGACACCCTGCGACTGGCGCGGCTTGGCTCCCATAGCGAGCTGTTCGGCTGATGCCAGTCGCCCTGTCCGCCAAACGATCATTAGGCGGCCAAACCGGACGCCTGTCCGAAAACATCTTGCGCAACGGGATGACGGACAAT
>NZ_JAPCJA010000088.1:0-8051 GCF_027707745.1 Aeromonas sp. QDB23 | reverse complement strand
CAGCGCTATGTTGGCGGCCATATTGTTGTTTATGCGCGCGGGGATAAGACCTGCTGAACTAGCCACCATAACTGCGCAGGGTAATCGGCTCACCGTTATCGGAGCCAAAAAAAGTCATGATGGCAAACGTGGTGCAGATAGGGTCTTACAGTTTGACACGCTGTCGCCAGAGAAATTGCAACTCATGGTGACCGAGGCAAAGAAAGCAAAAATTGGCTCATTGCAGGACAGGCTGCGTGCGGCGGGCAAAAACCTCTGGCCGGCGCGAAAATCGCTGCCGACCTTTTACAGCTGGCGCCATCAGATGGGCTCTGAGCTCAAAGCGTCTGGGCTCGACCGGCAGCGCATTGCCTACATCATGGGTCATCAGGCAACGTCTTCTGTGGACAAATACGGCAATCGTAAATCCGCTAATGGTAACGTGTTACCCACTTGCCCAGCGGATGCTGACCTGAGCCATATCAGGACAACGCACGCCGAGCTTTCTGTGGATAACAAAACTCATCGCCAGGTAGCTACACCCACAACAGTGGCTGAGCCTTCGCCGAGCGCAGATTCAACTGCCCCAACAACGCCGAGAGGCATGGCGGCATTCATCAATCGGCATCGCGATGCCGATGACGACTTATCCCGATAAGGGAGCGGCTACAGGGGGACAGCCTTGCTGCTATCACTGCATGGCAAATCCCCCTGGGGCGCAACCGTAAGAACGCCTTCGTCGCAACCGTAAGAACGCAGAGCCAACACAGCGTAAGAACGCGGGGTAAAACATTCTTACGAACGTAAGAATGTGGGTGTGGTGAGAGTAGCGAACCCGGAACCCCCGTAGGTTGCGCAGCGACCGGAGTGGGGTGGAGAACCCATTTTTATGGAGGGTATGAGGCGGTCAATATGGCATGACATGAGCCGGATATAGGTGTCCAGGTGGAGTCTGACGAGGCACGAGGAAGAACTACCTTGACGCCTATATATCGGTGACGGTCATCCATATTGATGGCGCAATACCCGCCATAAAAACTGTTTAGATGATTATTTGTTATTACACAAAACGCAGCCATAACATCGCTTGGTGCTGATCAATCGAGGGCGTTTACATCACAACCAGTATCTAACCAGTAGAATTTATGACAGCGGAAAAGGCACCATATTGTTTAACTAAATAGAGGAATAGATGAAAATTATAAACGAGATTTTGGCAATCATTTCAGAACACCCGCGCACCGGATCTAGCAGGGTGCTGGCTGCTGCGTTGGCATCGGCATGTAACACTCAATACACAGTGTCATTGCTCGATGTGTCTGTGAGGCTCGATGAAAGTGGCAGGCGGCTGGTTGAGCGTCTGGCTCGGATCACTCAGGAACCTGACTATTCGAACGCTGCACAGGATAAGGCGCTCGAACGCCTGCGGGCTATAGGACTCGTTTGCTAATCGAGGACAGACGACCAATGCCGCCATTATTGGTGGCATTTTTATACCTGATCATCCATGCCCTCCATATTGATAGCGCAATACCAGACATAAAAACACTGTATCTGCAACAACACGGGGTAGTTAATTATACATATACGCATGATTAGCTTATGAATATATGTAAACGATGAGACATATCAACAGTACCAAGTCACCACAATAATAAAGGTATATTTATGGTTAATGAAAAGCATTATAATTTCAGTCCTGCTGCTGGATTAATTGCCAGCCAGCAAAGCCCTAATTGGGTGTTGGATAATCTGATTGAAAAAGGCGAGCAGTGGATTATTAATGGCTCGCCCAAAACGGGTAAATCGCTGCTTGCAACGCAGTTGGGCTTGGCTGTAGCCAGCGGTAGTGTATTTTTAAATTGGGAAATTAAAAAGCCTGCGCTCGTATTGTATATGGATTTTGAGGTCAATGACAGATTGTTTTGGCAGCGGTACTACACTATGTCGGCACAGACCAACTTGGGAGATGCAAAAAACATTAAAACATTCTTGCGGTGCGGCGATTATAAATCGACTGATGTATTAGATCCTATGGCATCACAGGCAATATTAGATATTGTCAACGACATTCAACCGGATTTGATCATCTGGGATGTCCTCGCACGGATGCATAATGCAGCGGAAAACGACAATGGTGAAATGGGTCAGGTGATGCGAGCCATTCGAAAAATCAGCGGCGCCGCTGCACATATCATCGTCCATCACGCGAGAAAGGTGTCTCCTAATGCAGGTGGGGTTAACGCTGGCGTAATGAGCATGCGAGGAGCTTCTTCGATTCATGGTGAGGCCGATGGCGTCATCTCACTGGGGACGCGAGAGGGGCAAGGGGCTCGCTACAGCCTGACGTTCAGTGCGAGGGCGGTTGAAACACCTGACGAAATACTCCTTAATCGTATTGGGCTGACATTAGTCAGTGCCATCGGGGAGGAGCGCGACAAGCTGATGGATGGGCTGCTGGAGGCGCTGGAAGGCCAAGCGGTGATTTCTGCCACCACATTGACCGAGAGGTTTTGCCAGTATTTCTCTGTAAAAGAACGGCAGGCAAAAAATTACATAAAAAAATGTGTCGATAATGGTTGGGTGACAAGGGTGGCGACATCTGAACGGACTGAATATGTATTAACAGATGGCATTGCTATCACACATTTAGCAGATTCATCCACATCCGCCAATTAATTGGATGTAATGGTGCAATGAACTACATATATATAAGTATTGCATGTGATATATTGCACCCCCTTAACAATCCCCCGGCTCGATGAGGATAAATCTACTCTTATCCTCATCGGTTGACATCTCGGAAATAAGTAGGTATGAAAGCATCAAGCATTCATTTTAAAAAGTCTAGCCCCCCCGTTTGTTTTCAAATCCAAAAGGAATTTTTTCATGAAAACAAAAAAAGGTTTTTTTTATTTTACTGGCTGGAATTGAATTTCATGCTGCCTCTTTTTCAGTGCGCGATCCTCCTTATCGCCATTTCTAAAAATGCGTCTCATCGGAAGCCGTCTTTACTTTCATAAATTCCACATAGAACTGCGTTCTATGTGAATATATGATCCAGAGTTTAGCTACGCAGGTCAAGACGTGGCGTAGCAAGGGAGGCCGGTGGGCACGGCACAATCAGAACTTATCTCAGAGTATTAACGATCCACTCTGAGCTCGTTAGGAGAGACCCGTCGGCCAAGTTACTGGTGCGGGTGCGTTCAAAATACGAGAAAATTCTACTTATGAGCACCCCAGTTTTTCGGGGGGATTACCCTCAGTGACCATGGCCTGACGCAGGCTTGCATTGCCAAACAGATCGGCGTTCTCGCCCATCGACCATCAGCCGTGAGCTTCGTCGTAATCGGGATGAGGAGGACAATCATCCGCAGCAGGCTTACCAGCGGGCCATTGCACGACGATGGACGAGTTAGACGCACTCTGTTCCCCCGGATACCATCGACTTCGTGCGCATGGCATTGGGCGCAGACTGGAACCCCGAATAGATCAACGGAGTTGGCGAGCGCATCAACTGTCCGGTCAGTTATGAGTGGATGTACCGCTATGTGGCACGAGATAAGGCCAATAGCGGCACGCTATACCGGCACCGGCGCCAAGGCCATAAACGTTATCGCAAGGGTAATAACAGTAAGTGCAGTGTCATTCCCAATCCGGTGTTGATTGATTAACGGCCTGCGATAGTCGATGAGCGCTGCCGTCTGGGGTGAACGCCCGTTCGTTATTGAGAGCTTTCCCCTATAGCTGGTTTGTAGCTGTCCAGCATAGTTTGGAGCATGTGGTGCAAGGCCACAGGAAGTCCTGTAGAACGCAGCATGTAGCAAACCTGCTGTGGCGGAGGAGTGTCTTATGGCTGTCAGTCCAGAGCCCCGCATGGGGTGATCAACAGCCTTTTGCGATAAGTCAAACAATTGTTGCTTTTTAAGATATCCATTTGAGTTATGACATCGATCACGTTCATACTCGCAACCGTATGTTATCAGTGGGGAACTATGCCAGTTGCTGAGAAAATTATGGTTATGTGCATACCTTGGCAGGAAACAAGGTACTAGGTATTTACGGGCACTCAAGGGATGACGTAACTGGTTGTAGCAAATAAAGAATTTTATCCAGTGGAGATAAGCGTTGATGGTGACCATGGCATAACGCTCAGTGAGCATCTCCTCATAAATACTGTCGAGAAAAGGAGATCCTGGCTTGCGCATCGTCATTACCCTAAAGAACTGTTATTATGCACAGTGCAGGTGCTAATGGAACCTATGGTTGGATATAGAGGAAAAAATGCTATCTATCTGGCGGTGATAAATTTGACATTTTCAGTAACACATTGAAAAGAGATAACAATGATGCTGATATGTCATACGAAGCTTGGTAGGATATGCGGAACAACAGCATGTTGCTATGTGGAAGCATTCCACATAATAAATTGTTATACGATACAAATGGTACTCATGAATGCTTATTCAACGAAGTATTGCAGATGATTTATTATATAAATATCAAGCGGTGATGATGTACTTGAATGGTGGATTGCTTCCAAATGGCGCTTTGGAGTTTGCAGCCATTCGACCTGAAATTTATAACTGCCTTGATGAAATTAATGATGCAATGTCAGGTGTTGTTGGTGGCGATTTTGTGAACAACCTGAGACGTGCAGTTTATGGAAAATTCATATATCTTAAAAATTATAAAGATGGTTATGCTTTTATGCATATAGAGACAGGTGCTTTCTATATGGCATTTGCATTAACAACGCGCATCGAAGAACTATCCAAAGAGTTTGCCGTGGTTAATACCGCACTAATCCCATTTAACGGAATTCTTGTGTGTGATGGCCTACTGACAACATACAATGTCACATTAGGTAAAAACTACATCAAAGAAATCCGTGATGCTTATTGGAAAGCAAAGCGGAGCGGCTCGCTAATTAGATTTGTATAACAAATAGTTCAAGTCGTTCGCTTCGCTCACTGGGACGCGCATAAAGCCGCGCGCCCCATAACTAAAATGTTAAACGCTTATGAAAATTCATTTAGAGGTTCAATGATGGCTTCATTTATCGGTAGTTATGAGGATTTCATTAAATTCATTGGACCACGCACGCGTAATGTTGTTAACAGCATTTCCAGAAAACACAAAAGCGAGATCAACAAATGCGAGCACTGCGGAAAAGAAAACATTCCTTTTGAAGCGGCCCACGTTAAAGGTCGAGAGCGCCCTGTAATCATTAAGGAGATTACATCAGAGTTCGAACACAATGGGGTTATAACTATAGACTTAGAGAACTTTGAAAACCTATTTATAAAAACACACTATCCATTGCATAATTCAATTTTAGTTTTATGTACGGCCTGTCATCGACAGTACGATTCAAGCAATGAGGCCCATCAAACTATAGATTTTACTGAAGCAGCAGAAATCGAAACAAGTACAGATAATTTACCTAGTAACGCACAAATAACAGATTATTTTCGCAATTGCGCACCAGGATTCACTGATGAGATCATCAAGAATTTACAGTCAACAGACTATTGTAGAGATATTTTTGGTGTCCACTATGCAGTGTTAAAGGAAGTTCCTAGCAATGCAACGCCCGTTGAAATAAGAGAACTTGTTAGAATTAATGGATACCCTCGTTGGTCATCACAAAGACCGATTGAAAGAGGTGATAAAAAATATCTTGTCACAACCCAATGGTTTCAACAAAACAGACAACCATTCGTTAATTGGTGCTTAACAATAAGCGCTTAACAAATAGTTTAAGTCGTTCGCTTCGCTCACTGGGACGCGCATAAAGCCGCGCGCCCCATAACTAAAATGTTATGGCGCTGAGGAAAGTTAATTGGGTAACTTTAAGTTCTGTCCTGATATTTCTGGAATAGCTCCTATTGAGCTTAGGCCTTACATGGTCGAGAGCGCCTACGACTACTACATGATATGCATAACATCACCACATCAACGGATGAGCATCCAAACAGTGATGTGCGCGCTAGCCATCGAAATTCTACTAAAAAGCTTCCATGCCAAAGTAACGGGAAACCATGGAAAACTAAATGAAACCTACGGATTCAATAAAAAAGAGAGTCTCCCCAAGGAGGCAAACGCACATGATCTGATAGCGCTCTACGAAGCATTACCTAAAGAAATCAAAGAATACTTATTCAAACCAGTCGACCTTGATATCTTGGCCGACAATAAAGATCTATTCACCCAAAGCAGATATGTATATGAGTCAACCGCAAACAGATCCCACAATGACAGCATCATAAAGCTAGCAGCCTGTTTAATATGCAAAATTATATTTCTATACAAACAACGCGAGTGTGCTGATCCGTTCATAACTTCATTTTATATCGAAGAATTCTACCTGAACCAAGTGCAGCAAATACTTGCGTATTCAGCGCCATAACAAATGGTTCAAGTCGCTCGCTCGGGACGGGCTAAAGCCCGGCCCTTAACCAAAAGTTATGTTTTTAATCGATTTATATTGTTAATTCTGGAAAACATATGTCCTATAACGAAATAATTACTGCGATTATTGCTATTTTAGCTATTATTATTAGTTTATATGCAAATCGCACTAGTCGGAAAACTCAAGAACAAGCTAATAAATTACAAAAAGAAGCTAATCAGTTACAATTAGCACAAGCTAGACTTGCACAAAAACAACTTGAAATGACAGAAAAAGAAGATATTGAGAACAATAGAATCAAAATAAAACTTGAATTAATAAAATCTGGCAAATCACATAAATTTATACTGAAAAACATAAGCAATATTGAAGCTTACAATGTAAATCTATTGATACACCCTAATAATGACTTACTAGTAGACGAGAAAGAAAAACTGCCTATAAAAATATTATCCCCATCAAGTAATGTTCCCATAACCGCATTCCTTGGTGATGCAAGTGCTTTTAATGCAACAATTAGCTGGACAGATAAAAATGGTCTTTCAGATTCCGTTGAAACATACGTTGCAATCTAAAGGTAAAATAGAAACATAAAAAATAATATTAAAATCTACAATTCAATAGGCTATTACATGAGCTATATCAAAGGCAGTGTTGGATATCTGCAACTTTCCGACTGGTGGTTAAATGAGTTATCTCAAATAGAAAGAGATATCATTCTAAATATCTACAACCCAATGGGGTGTTCATCTAAAAACCTAATTGTTGGTGATATTATATCCACCTCTGAGACTCGTGTTAATCTAATTTCTGGCATAGCAAGCTGGTTAAAAGATTATGAAAATTTAGAACTTGCTAAAAAGTTATTTACCAAAGCAGAAAACCTAATAGACTCCAAAACATCAACTTTAGACATTCATTTTCTATATCACAATGAAATAAAAATTTTCTATAAACATAGAATTAAAATTGGGATTGAGCCGACGATTAATTCATGTGAGAAACAAATACGTATTTCAGTGAAGTCGGCAAAGGCATTAATATCTGAATATGGAATACCATTACCATCCCATAAGGGCTATCAACAACTAGCTATAATTTTAGAAAAGCTAGCCGAATATCAAAAATGCATAAAAATTTGCATAAAAGCCAAAAACCAAGGTTGGTCTGGTGATTGGGATAAAAGAATTGAGCGTTGCTTAAAAAAAACATAACAAAAACTTAAATTCGGACGGCACTACGTGCCGCCAATTAAGTCGAAGTTATAAGTTTTTGCGACTGTGAAGGAATACAAAATTGTGTCGTGGTAAAAAACATTGCGTTGTACCTGTCAACCAGATAAGGCCACAACGCTACTCACATTGCCATGATGACGATGAAAGATGTTGACTTTCTTGTATTTTGCTCTATAAAGAAGTGAAAAATCACATGACAAAAGCCTGAGTCAATCAGGTTGTTTTTGTAACGATTAAAATCAACGTAAGTCATTGATATTGATGGTTATATTTGAGTGATGATGGACGAAAACGAGGGTTCGAATCCCTCCCTCACCGCCAAATTAAAAAAACCGACCTCATGGTCTAATGCCGATCAGTTAAGGATCCATTGACCGATCCTCCTGATGTGTAAAAATCCGAAACCTGTTGATTGGTTTCGG
>NZ_JAPCJA010000087.1:0-8361 GCF_027707745.1 Aeromonas sp. QDB23 | reverse complement strand
ATGACTCATGATGAACCCTTTTTCATGGCTCCAGATGACAAACATGATCTCATATCAGGGACTTGTTCGCACCTTCCCTAGCTCGTCACGGGCGCTAGACAATGCCAAGGGGCAGCAGTTACGCCATGGCGTTATCGCCCCATCTGCCTGAAAACGCGACATGGGTTTCCGTTCAGGGGTGTTTCGTCCGCATAACCTCCGTAAACTATGAGCTAATGCTCTGATCTTGCTTGCCTATCTGCCCGCAAGCGGGGCTCGCTATGGTAAGCTCAGACGCACTTGGCTCAGCCCCTCCGGCCTTGACCGGCGGTAATAAGGAATCGTATGAAAACTAATATTGCCTCTCTTGCCAGCCTGATCTGGTCGGTTGCCGATCTGCTGCGCGGTGATTTCAAACAGTCCCAGTACGGGCGCATTATTCTTCCCTTTACCGTATTGCGCCGCCTCGAATGCGTGCTGGAAGCCAACAAGCAGAAGGTGCTCGTTGCCGTCGAGAGCACCAAGGCGCTGCCCGAGGTTGCTCGCGACAAGCTGCTGCTCAGCGCCGCTGGCCAGAGTTTCTATAACACCTCCAAGCTGACGCTCGATTCGCTGGGTGAAAACCATATTGGCGATAACCTGGATGCCTATGTGCGCGCCTTCTCGACCGATGCCCGCGAGGTGTTCGAGCATTTCAACTTCGAGGCCAGTATCGGCCTGCTCGAAGATGCCAACCTGCTCTACAAGGTGGTGCGTTCCTTTGCCAATGTCGATCTCTCGCCTGAGGCGGTCGATAACTACGACATGGGACTGGTGTTCGAAGAGCTGATCCGCCGCTTCGCCGAAAGCTCGAACGAGACCGCCGGGGAGCACTTTACCCCGCGCGATATCGTGCGGCTCACCACCTCGCTGGTGTTTGCCAGCGATAACGAGGCGCTGACTAAGCCCGGCGTGGTGCGCTCTATCTATGACCCCACCGCTGGCACCGGCGGCTTTCTCTCCTGCGGCATGGAGTACCTGCATGAGCTCAATCCGGCGGCCCGTCTGGCCACCTTCGGTCAGGAGCTCAACCCCGAGTCCTACGCCATCTGTAAGGCCGACATGCTGATCAAGGGGCAGGACATCAGCCATATCAAGCTGGGGAACACCTTAAGCGACGACCAGTTGCCGTTCGAGCGGTTCGACTACTGCCTCTCCAACCCGCCCTTCGGCGTGGACTGGAAGAAGGTGGAAAAGCAGGTCAGTGATGAACATCAGCGCAAGGGCTTTGATGGCCGCTTCGGGCCCGGCCTGCCGCGCGTCTCTGATGGCTCCTTGCTGTTTCTGCTGCACCTGATCGCCAAGATGCGCCCGGCCAGTGCCAACAGCGAAGGCTCCCGCATCGGCATTATCTTGAACGGCTCGCCGCTGTTTACCGGCGGCGCGGGCAGTGGCGAGAGCGAGATCCGCCGCTATGTGCTGGAAAACGATCTGCTCGATGCCCTGGTCGCCCTGCCCACCGACATGTTCTACAACACCGGCATTGCCACCTATATCTGGGTGCTCTCCAACCATAAGCCTGCCGAGCGCAAGGGCAAGGTGCTGCTCATCAATGCCAGCGACTTGCACACCCCAATGCGGAAATCCTTGGGCTCCAAGCGCAAACAGTTAAGCGATGAGGCCATCAACCAGATCGTCGCCCTTTATAGCCGCTATGAAGCCAGCCCCATAGCCAAGATCTTCCCGACCTCGGCCTTTGGCTATCGCCGCATCACGGTGGAGCGGCCATTGAAGCTGGCCTTCTATCCGCAGGATGCCGAGCGTCTGGCGGCCCTGCAAGCCGACAAGGGGTGGGAGAAGCTCGACGCCTGTCTGCAAGCGGCCATTCTCGCCGCGCTGCCACAACTGCCGGAACAGCTGCTGTGCCGCGAGCAGTTTAAAAAGCAGCTTAACAAAGCGCTCGCTGATACCAAGCTGCCCGCCCCGGCCTTCAAGCTGCTCATCAATCAGCTTGGTGAGCAGGATGATGCTGCCAAGGTCTGTATAAGCAAGGGCGAGCCGGAGGCCAGCTCCGAGCTGCGCGATTACGAAAACGTGCCGCTGGGTGAAGATATTCACGCCTATCTTGAGCGTGAGGTGCGGCCCCATGTGCCCGATGCCTGGATTGATGTCAGCAAGACCGATCCGCTGGATGGCCAGGTGGGCATAGTCGGTTACGAAATTCCATTTAACCGCCACTTCTACCAATACCAGCCGCCGCGCCCGCTGGCCGAGATTGATGCCGATCTGGATGCGGTCGCCAAGGAGATTATGCAACTGCTGGCCGAGGTGCATTCATGAGTGCCGTAAATCAGTTGGGGAAGTATCAGCCTTATCCTGAATATAAAGATTCAGGCGTGGAGTGGTTGGGTGAGTTACCAGCAGCATGGCAAGTTAAGCGACTTGGACAGTATTTGTTCGAGCGTCGTGAAAAATGTAGTGATAAAGAATATCTTCCATTGTCTGTGACTAAGAATGGAATTGTTCCGCAACTAGATACGGCAGCAAAGTCAGATGCTGGTGATAATAGAAAGCTGGTTCGAAAAGATGATTTTGTAATCAACAGTCGCTCTGATAGAAAAGGTTCGTCAGGTATATCTAATTTAGATGGTTCAGTATCATTAATAAGCATTGTATTGGAACTTAGATCAATTGAACCACAGTTTGTGCATCACTTATTGAGAAGTTACCCCTTCCAGGAAGAATTCTATCGCTTTGGTAAAGGCATAGTTGCCGATCTCTGGAGTACAAACTATTCAGAGATGAAAAATATAAACATACCCATACCCAATATCGAAGAACAACGCACCATCGCCGCCTTCCTCGACTACGAAACGGCCCGTATCGATCAGCTGATCGCCAAGCAGCAGCAATTGATTGAATTGCTGAAAGAAAAGCGTCAGGCGGTGATCTCCCATGCTGTCACCAAGGGGTTAAACCCCAATGCCCCGATGAAAGACTCCGGCGTAGAATGGCTTGGGGAAGTGCCGGAGCATTGGGATGTAATGAAATTTAACCATTGTGCCAACATTCGCAATGGTCAGGTGGATCCAACGGTTAAGCCATATAAAGACTATATACTGATAGCTCCAAATCATATTGAAAGTGGAACAGGTCGTTTACTTGAATTACAAACAGCTGAAGAACAAGGCGCCGACAGTGGGAAATATCTATGTAAAAAAGGCGAGGTTATATATAGCAAAATACGTCCTGCATTAGCAAAAGCCTGTATTAGCCCTAAGGATGATGTAATCTGTAGTGCTGACATGTACCCAATAAATGGGTGCAAAGCATTAGCAAATGATTTCCTTGTCTGGTTTTTGCTATCAGACTGTTTTACTCGATTTGCTGTTAATCAAGCTGATCGAGTCGCCATGCCAAAAATAAATAGGGATGCCTTGGGCGAATGTCGTATTCCTATCCCACCGATAGAAGAGCAAAAAGAAATTATTTCGACGATTGTTTGTAAAATCGAAAAACTAGATCTGTTGATAGCAACAGCGAATAAGGCAATACAGTTCATCCAAGAGCGCCGCATCGCCCTGATTTCCGCCGCCGTGACTGGAAAAATTGATCTGCGTGGCTGGCAACCACCCAAGAGCGAGGTGGCGGCATGAGCTTGCTGGCTGAACTGGACTATCCTGCTCGTTCTCGCCATGCGGTGCTTTCCCCTTGCCGCACTTATCGCTACGCGCTTAGTCGGGTCTGGGCGTCTGACAAGCCTTACGCCCTGTTTATTGGCCTGAACCCGTCCACGGCAGATGAGACACTGGATGATCCCACCATTCGGCGTTGTATTGATTTTGCCAAACGCTGGGGTTACGGCGGCTTGGTGATGGCTAACCTGTTCGCCTATCGGGCGACCGACCCTAGCCAAATGAAAGCGGCTACGGACCCAGTCGGTGTGGCCAATGATGAGTGGCTGATCGAATTAGCCAAATACGCTGGCGTGGTAGTGGCAGCATGGGGCAACCATGGGGCGTTTTTACGGCGTTCATCCCACATTCGTGCCCTGCTGTCTGAACTTCATTATCTGCAACTGAATCAATCGGGTGAGCCTACTCACCCACTGTATCTCAACAGTACCCTGACCCCATTGAGGTGGGCAATCTAGGCATGTTCTCGATAGAACGGATGTGGAAGAACAATGGATAACAAAGCTCGGGAAAAGGCGTTTCAAGACCATATCATTGAGCAGTTGGCCGCTTCGGGCTGGCTGGTTGGGCAGTCAGCTCATTACGACCGCGAGCGGGCGCTCTACCCCGAGGATCTGCTCGCCTATGTGCAACAGAGCCAGCCCGAGGGCTGGGCCAAGTTCTGCAAGACCTATGGCGAGGAGCCGGATCGCCATCTGCTCAATGCTACCGTGCGGGCGCTGGAAAGCCCTGAGCGTGGCACTCTGTGGCTGCTGCGCAACCAGATTGAGGATCGCGGCCACCGCCTGAGTGTGGCGACCTTCAAGCCGGATCATGATCTCAACCCCGAGCTGACGGCCCGCTATACCATGAATCGTCTGCGGGTAGTGCCCGAGCTCATCTATAGCCCCCACGGCTACGATGGACGGCTCGATTTGACGCTGTTTTTAAACGGCCTGCCGATTGCCACGCTGGAGCTGAAATCCTGCTTCAAGCAGAGCCTGGAAAATGCCAAACAGCAGTACCGCAAGGACAGGCCGCTGAAAACAGCTGGCAAGGTGGAGCCGCTGCTGGCATTCCGGCGCGGGGCCCTGGTCCATTTTGCGGTCAACCAGTTCGAGGTGGCGATGACCACCAAGCTCGCAGGCAAAAGCACCTACTTTCTGCCCTTTAACCGCGGCACCTGTGACGGCGGTGCCGGGAATGATCAGCCTGAAACCGGCTATGGCACCGAATATCTGTGGCAGGAAATATTGCAACCGGAAGCCTTGCTGAAAATCCTCGCCCGCTACATACATTTGCATGTGCAGCATGAAGAGGACGATCTGGGGCGCATCAAGAAGAAAGAGAGCCTGATCTTCCCCCGTTATCACCAGTGGAATGTGGTCGAGAGCCTGCTGGCTGCCGTGCGCCAGGAAGGCAGTGGCCAGAAGTATCTGATCCAGCACTCCGCTGGCTCCGGCAAATCCAACTCCATCGCCTGGCTGACCCATCAGCTTGCCTCGTTGCGACAAGGTGGCCAGAAGCAGTTTGATTCGGTGATCGTCATTACCGACCGCACCGTGCTAGATAGCCAGTTGCAGGAAACCATTGCCCAGTTTGAACATGCCGATGGCGTTATCTCCCGCATCAATCGCGAAGAGGGTGACGGCAGCAAATCGGCCCAGCTGGCTGGCGCCCTCTCCTTGGGCACGCCGATCATTATCGTCACCATCCAGACCTTCCCGTTTGTGCTCAAGGCCATCCAGGAAACCACCACCCTGAAGGGGTGCCGCTTTGCCGTGGTGGCCGACGAAGCCCACTCCAGCCAGACCGGCAAGACAGCCCGCCAGTTGCGCGAAGTGCTGATGGCCGAGCAGCTGGATGACGAGGAGGAGCTCTCGACCGAAGATGTTATCAACCTGACCCTGGCCGCCCGTGCTGGTAGCGCCAATATCAGCTACTTCGCCTTTACCGCGACACCCAAGGCCAAGACGCTGGAGCTGTTCGGTCGCAGGCCTAAGCCGAACATGCCGAGCAGCGATGACAACAAGCCGGAGCCGTTCCACGTCTACACCATGCGCCAGGCCATCGAAGAGGGCTTTATTCTTGATGTGCTAAAGAACTACACCAGTTATCGGCTGGCCTACAAGCTGGCGATGGACAGCGAAGAGGCCGACAAGGAAGTCGACAGCAAACGGGCCAAGCGCAAGCTCTCGCAATGGGTGCGGCTGCATCCGCACAACATAGGCCAGAAGGTGCAGGTGATCATCGAACACTTCCGCCAGAACGTGGCGCCGTTGCTGGCAGGACAAGCCAAGGCGATGGTGGTCACCAGCAGCCGGATGGAAGCGGTGCGCTACAAGCTGGCGTTCGACAAGTATGTGCAGGAGCAAAAATACCGGGGCATCCGTGCCATGGTGGCCTTCTCGGGAGAGATTGAGAACGACGGACAGAGCTTCAATGAGCGCAACATGAACCCTGAGCTGAACGGGCGCGATATGCGCAAGGCGTTCGACACCCAGGATTATCAGGTGATGCTGGTTGCCAACAAGTTCCAGACCGGCTTCGACCAGCCCAAGCTGTGCGCCATGTATGTGGACAAGAAGCTGACGGGCGTGGACTGCATCCAGACCCTCTCGCGCCTGAACCGGACGTGTCCGGGCAAGACCTCCACCTTCGTGCTGGATTTTGTCAACGATCCGCAGGATGTGCTGGAGGAGTTCCAGAAGTATTACGAGACGGCAGAGCTGGAAACCGTCTCGGATCCCAATCTGGTCTATGACCTGTTCCACAAGCTCAAGAGCACCGGCATCTTCACCTGGAATGAGGTGGTGGCCTTTACCGATGCCTATTTCGACCCGAAACGGGGTCAGGAAGCCATGCTGGGTTATATCAAACCGGCAGTCGACCGCTTCAGCAAACGCTATGGCTTCACCACCGAGACCATCCGCGAATGTCGGCGCATGTTGAAACTGGTTGAACAAGGCGGCTCGGCCACCGACAAGGCCAATGCCGAACGGCGCCTCAAAGAAGCGGGCGAAGCCCGCTCCGAGCTCGATATCTTCAAGAAAGACCTCAACGGCTATGTGCGCTTCTACGAGTTTGTCTCGCAGATCACCGCCTTTGATGACTATGAGATGGAGCGGCTGTGTGTCTTTGCCCGCCATCTGTTGCCGCTATTGCGTCAGGAGATCCTCGAAGAGGACGAGATCGACCTCTCCGCCGTGATGCTCACCCACTACAACCTCAAGGCCAAGCGCACCCAGGATCTGAAGCTCAAGGAGGATGCCGAAGGCTATGGTTTGCAGGGCATCTCGGCTCTGGGCAGTGCCGCACCGAAGGAGGAGAAGAAAGACTTCATCTCGGAACTGCTGGCGCGGATGAATGACCTGTTCGGTGTCGAAGTAACAGAGGGCGACAAGCTCGACTGGCTGCACGGCATGGCCAGTAAGCTGAGTGAAAACACGACACTGATGGAGCAGGTCAACAACAATGATCGCGACGCAATCATGCTGGGTGACTACCCCAAGGCCGTGGATGAAGCGGTGATCGCACGCATGGACACCCAGCAAGGCATGTCGCTGGATTACCTCTCCGCCCCAGAGAAAGCCGTAGCCCTGCAACACCTGTTGCTGGATCTGCTGCTCAAAGGGATTGGGGGTTGGCGAGATAACGCCGCCAAATAGCAGAAATAAAAAACCACCCGAAGAAAGGGTGGTTTTTATCATCTGTTGCCTTGGTAGGGCGCCAGGTAGTGATTTTCCATAAGACGAGTTAAATCTACCTGTGCCTTGGGAAGGTGCGAATAAGTCACCAAGTACAAAAATACGCCTTTGTAAGCATTTGAATTAAATCGACTAAAATTTTCAGTTTTGTTGTGGAGGGTACTTGTTCTCACCTTCCGTAGTATGACCTCTATAAGCAGAGGAAGACGTTCGACAAGTTGTGTAAACTTTTTTATCGTAAATGCATAAGATGTTTACACGAACTGCATTAATGATAGGTTTAATGCGATTTAAGAGCATATGGGTGAGATAGCAAGGTGGATAGAACCTGTGGTTACTTGGCTTGCACTCAACCAACTCACACACACAGTGGCAGTTACACTGAAAAGTTCCTGCCCTTCCTTTTTAGATCTTGTAAAAGATGAAAGTGTAAGAATAAATCACTTTCACCATCTTGAGTGCAAAGCAACCCAGCAGAAATGCTGGGTTTTTTTATTTTTGCATTTCACTTGCCATCGCGATTTTCAGCACTATAACTTTATGTATGAGGAAAATGTAAGATTAGGATGCACAGTGTACAAGCTAGATAGATTGATTTTTGCAAATGGTGAACGTTATCCAGTCTTAATGGGCAATGATGGTATGCCTCATTTTCTTGCAACCCTCTGGGTGACAACAAAACTTCGTAGCAGCTTGTCGGTGAATACCATTTCAAATCGCCTAGGTGCATTAAAGTGGTTTCTTCAATGGGAAGAAAATAAACACAGAGACCTGTTCTCTGAGTTTCAGAAAGGTAAGTTTCTTAGCGACACTGACATTGACAACATCAGAGAACATCTCAGTCATGATATTTCTCATTTCAAAGGCTTAGCTAAAAGCAAAAAAACCAGAGATAAGGTCATTGATTTATTTAACACCCCAAGACTAATCAGTGTCACCCCCACAGCAGGGCGGGAGCACACTTTGTTGATATTTTAACCAAAGAATAACTGAGCCCGATAGTCGTCATTCCAGCCGGCTCT
>NZ_JAPCJA010000086.1:0-8743 GCF_027707745.1 Aeromonas sp. QDB23 | reverse complement strand
TCCTGCATGGAGACGCGATTAGATCACAGACGATCTGCCTGTTCAAATTTCATTAACAAAGTGCGATCCCGCCCTGGTTGCCAGGCAGCGATGATGGCGGGCGGCTGCAGATTGACTATCTGCAGGCTAGCCGGATCCACGCCCCAGTGTCTGAGGGCGGCCAGCAGGCTGTAGTGGGTAGTGGAGGTAAAGGGCACGGCGATGCGTTTGCCAGCCAGTGCTTTGGGGGAGGCGAGCTCTGGCTTGACGACCAGCGCTTCCGAATTGCCGAGTTTGGAGGCGAGCAGGAACACCTCGATCGGTACCTGCTGGCTGGCGGCCACCGCCAGCGGGCTGGAACCGATATTGCCGATCTGCACATCGCCGGAAGCGAGCGCCCGCACCACGCTGGCACCACTGTCAAACTTGAGCCACTTCACCTTGGCGCCACTGTCGCGGGCAAAGGTGTTGTCGGCTTGAGCCACCTTGGCTGGCTCGGCCGAGGTCTGGTAAGCCACTGTCACGTCGACGGCGTGGGCCTGCAGGCTGAGAAGGGCGAGGGCTGTCAGCCAGAGAGAATATCCTTTTCCTATCATGATGCTATTCCGTTATCCGGGGGGTGGAATAGCCGTTTTCCCATTTATTGGCCTGACAATGAAATAACGAAAATATTGTTGTGGCGAGCAATGGTTCTTAGAAAAAGAGCGGTAAATCAATGCATTTATTTATATATCCCAATCATCGCAGTCGATATTTGTCAGGCGAGAAACGTCGTCTGGATATGTTCCTCGCAGTGAGATTGTCCACCTGATACATGGGGGATGGCCACCTCGCCTTGTCAGACAAAAGACGGGGCGAGCGATAGCGATACGGAACGATAAGCGATGGCGGTAAAACGAAAGCCGTTGGGGCAATGCTAAAACCCGCCGGGGTGGCGGGCTTTATGGTTTATCACGGATGGTTCAGCGTGAACCCGGCTGATCAACGCTCAATCAGCGGGGCGGAGCGGTAACTCCAGATGCCGTAGGTGCGCAGCACGTCGCGGTAGATGCCGAGCAGCTCGCTCTGGCTCACGCTTGCCAGATCCTCGAGTGGCTTGTCGGGGAAGCTGACGCTCACCACCTGCAGCCCGGCCGGACCGGTCTGGTCGCAGGCGGTTTCAAGCACCGCCTGACCGCGGCGGACATGGCTGGCGGAGCTCACCAGCACCGCGTAGTTGATCTGGTGGCACGCGAGGGCATAGGCGCTGTAGAGGGCGTTATCCACCGTGCTGGTGGCGTAGTTCTCTTCAATCAGGCGGCTGCGGTCGATGCCGTGGTTGGCCAGCCAGTCTGCCATCAGCTTGCCCTCGGTCTGGCGGTTCTGCGGTACGCCGCCGGTCAGGATGATCAGCGCCTCCGGGTCGGCCTTGGCCAGCGTCAGAGTGGTTTGCAGGCGGCCAAGCAGGATCTTGTCCATGCTGCCGTCGGGATTGAGGGCGTAGCCCAGAGTGACGATGGCGCGCTTGCCCTCTTGGGTAGCCTTGAGCTGATCCTCGGTCAGTTCGGTCTGCAGCGGGGCGGCGGTGATCCGCTGTACCCGGGCGATGATCTCCTCCAGATCGGCGGCGCGGCCACTGTTGCGATCCGCCACTTTCGCCAGATAGCTGCGGGAAGCCTCCTTGTTACCCTTCACCAGCTGCCAGATGGCGAGATAGCTGTTGATGTCGAGATCATCGGGGGCGACGGCTTGCGCCTGCTCCAGCAAGGTGATGGCGCGGCTCAGGTTGCCGTTGTAGATCTGGGCGTTGGCCGCCGAGATGAGCAGGTCGGTGCGGTAGGGTTCAAGCTGGTAGGCGGCCAGCAGCCGCTCGGTCACCAGCTCCATATTGCTCGGCATCTTGGCGGTAAAACCGGCGTGGGAGATTTTGGCTGGCGACTTGTAGATCTGCAGCGCTTCGCCGAGCAACATGTCCACCGCCTGGCGTTTGCTGACCAGGGTATTGAGGTCATGCTCCATCTGCATCGAGCTCTCGGCCGCTTGCAGGGCGAGGGGCGAGAGCGCCAGCAGGCCGCCGAGGGTGAGGGCAAGAAGGGTCTGTTTCATCAAAAGGTCCTCTGTCGGGCTGAATCGCGCCGTGGTGCGCCGGTTTGCGGGCCGATGGGATAAGGCAAATGTGCGTCAATTCAGTCTGTTAGTGCCAAAGAGAGGGCAATATACCAGTTAACGGTGCGGCAAACTGTGAGTCGGGGCGGGTCGTCGGGTGATGCCACACCTGTGGCCGCAAAAATGGCCGCAACGGGTCAGCAGCCATCTGAAAAGGGCAGGGGGAGCGTGACTCCCCCTCCCTCTGTTGCGATGCAAGACAGATTGGGTGTCAATCCATCTGTTGGCGAGTGTTCGCGGTCAGTTCCACATCGGGGAGATGCGGGCTTCCAGCGTCTCTTGCTGCTCTTCGGGCATATCGCTGAAGAAGTTGAGCTGGGTCTGCTCTTCCACCTCGCGCACCGAGACCCGGTAGTCGGCGATCTGGCTGATGGGCACCTCTTCCTGCGGCATGATAAAGGCGATGGCCTGCAGTCTGGCCGGGTCCATCACGATCTTGTAGTAGGCGCTCGGGATCGCCACACCCTGACCGATGGACTCTTCAGAGCCGGTAAAGATGGGGCCGGTGATCACCTGCACATCCTTGCGGGAGACCGCCCACTTGTTCACCTTGTCCTCCAGCACGCGCCACGCCTTCTGGTTGAGCACCCCGATCTGCGGCGTCATGTTGCTCAGCAGGAAGCTCTCTTTCATGGTGTTCTTGTTCGATTTCATGTCCCCCGCCGGGGCCTGATGGCCACGGTCGTAGCCCGAGCCCTTGTAGTCGGAGAGGGTGGCGCGGTAGGCGACCGGGATCTCCCTGTCCTCGGCGAAGGCATCCTTGCGCGGCACTGTGCCCTGTGCGCTCTGGGCGGTCATCCGGTAGGAGACCCAGTCCGCCACCTTGTAGTCGTAGTTGTAGCCGACCGCATACCCTTCACGGCAGAGCTTCTGATCCGATTCGGAGGGGAGGCCAAAGCGCACGTGCTGGCCGCATTCCCAGTGGGCGGCCAGCAAGGGGGTGGCAGTGAGGGTGAGGGTAACAGCCAGAACCAATTTATTGATTTTTATCATTTTTGTGATGCTCCAGTTTAGTAGACGGAGCCATTTGACATGAGATCTGACCAGCGCTTCAATTGCTGTTTTTTTACACGTCACCGTTCTGTGACGGCTCGCCAAGATCCGTGATGTGACTGGTTAATATGTTTTAAATCAGTGGCTTGGTCGGTGGGATGATATGCGGTTGCTCGGCATGCAACGAAAAGGGGCCCGTGATGGGCCCCTGGTGACAGGTGGAGTTTGACTGCTATCAGGCGGCGTTTGCCTTGTTACCCAGCGTGCGGGCCAGCAGACCTTCCGGATTGTGAATCGCCTCTTTGGTCTTCACATCGATGACTTCGATATTGGTGAAGCGCTCACGGTATTTGATGGCCACATCGTGGGCGAAGATGACGCAGCGTGCGTTAGCGACATCCTTGGCGGTGATGCGGTTGATGATGCCGTTGGCGCCCTGGGTCTCGACCTTGATCTTGATCCCCTGCTGGGCAGCGGCCTTCTGCAGGCTCTTGGCGGCCAGGAAGGTGTGGGCTACGCCAGACGGGCAGGCAGTGATGGCCAGTACGTCCGCTTCCCCTTCCGCTTCAATGACTTCGAAGCTGGTTTGGGTGGTGGTCACGTCATCTTCTTCGCTTACCGGCTTCTTCAGCAGGTTGACGATGACGGCAGTGGTCAGGGCGCCGAGGATAGTGCCCAGGATGTAACCCATCTTGCCTTCAACAACCGGCAGGACAATCCAGCCACCCCAGGGGGCGTGGTTGATACTGTGCATCATAAAGCCGGTGATGTTGCCGACGATACCGCCTGCGACGATGGCCGGGATAACACGCATGGGGTCAGCAGCAGCAAACGGGATGGCACCTTCACTGATACCGATCATGCCCATGATGGCGGCCGCTTTACCGGATTCACGCTCTTCTTTCTTGTAACGCTTCGGAGACATGAAGGTGGCCAGTGCCATACCCAGCGGCGGTACACAGATGGCGATACCGACGCCGCCCATCAGCCAGGGCTGGGTGTTGACCTGAGTCTGGGCAAACAGGGTGGCAACCTTGTTGACCGGGCCGCCCATATCGAAGGCGGTCATACCACCCAGAATGGCACCCAGCATCACTTTACCGGAGCCCGCCATGCTGGAGAGCCAGTGGTTCATCCCTTCCATCATGGCGGCGATCGGGGCACCGATCCCCCACATCACGATGCCACACACCAGGAAGGTACCGATCAGCGGATAGATGAAGATGGAGCCGAGGGAGGTCATGGAGTCAGGCAGCTTGATCCGTTTGAGCTGATTGACCACGAAACCGGCGATAAAGCCCACCAGAATGGCGCCGAGGAAACCGGTTTGATAGTGCTGAACGGCAATCCAGGAGCCGATCATACCCGGGGCCAGGCCCGGTTTGTCAGCCAGCGAGTAGGCGATGTAGCCACCCAGCACGGCGGTAAACAGGGTCAGACCGGCGATACCCATGGTCGCCATGTCTTTGAGGAAGCCCGCTTCCGGCACGGCGCCCTTGCCGCTCAGCATCACCGACAGGGACAGCAATACACCGCCTGCCACGATGAAGGGGATCATGTGGGAAGTACCAAACAGCAGGTGCTGCTTCATGGTATTGAGGCGATCCTTGAAGGTGCGCTCTTCGGGCTCAGCCGGTGCAGTGGCAGCCGGTTTGGCGGCAGGGGCAGGCTTTGCCACTTTCGGGCCTTGTTTGAGCAGGGTCAGGGCTTGCTCGACAGTGGTGGCCGCTTTCATCTGCTCGATAAAGCCCGGCTCCAGCAGACGGGTAGAGAGCTCCGCCAGCACTTCGATATGGTGATTGGCGCCGCCATCCGGGGAGGCGATCATGAAGATCAGCTGGGTCGGCTTGCCATCTTCGGCGCCGTACTCGATGCCCTGACGGCTGACACCGATGGCAATGGCCGGGCGGCTGACCGCCTTGCTCTTGGCGTGGGGCAGGGCGACACCTTGCTCGAAGCCGGTGCAGTCCAGCTGCTCGCGGGCCCAGACATCTTTGACGAATTGCTGTTGATCAGACACGGCGCCATCGCGCGCCAGCATCTGTGCCATCTCGTCGAACAGGGCCTCCTTGCTGGTGGCCTTCAACTCCAGGCAGATGAGTCTGCCGTTGGTCATGGTGGGTAACATCTCACTCTCCTTTCCCGTCAGGGCTAAGTCATGCGTTGCGAATTGGGCTCATTATTGCCCTCTACGGTGGGGTTGGACAGGCGATGAATGTAGCAATAACTGGATTTTTGTTGCATGGTTTTGCCGGTGTGATCCAGCTCGCAAAGTGTTGAGCTTTGACTCAATAGCTGTTTTTGTTTAATTCATGGCGGGATGTGACAGCGGTCAAGGTATGACGGAAAAACCCTTGCAGCGGTATTTAAGGCCATTTTTTGCGGTTTATTGCCCGATTTAAGGCGGATTTGAGAAAAATGGGTTGATGGCGGCACCGACGCTCCCCACTGGAAAATAGAACGGCCCGGCGCTGATTGGATTTTATCAATCCATCTGGCGTGGGCCGTCGGGTATCACAAAGTGACATTCTCGGGTTGCGTGCTGAATGTCACTTCAATGCTATGGCTCGTTACTGTTGTGGCGGGGTATTGCCCATCACGAAGTGGAGGTTGCCACCGGGCACAAACTCCTTGTGCTCGAAGAAGAGACCATCCTTGAGCGGTTTGCCATTGATGGTGACCGACTGTACATAGCGGTTCTTGGCGCTGTTGTTATCGGCGATGATGGTGAAGGTTCCCCCCTTGACCGGGATGGTCGCTTTGGCAAACAGCGGGCGGCCGATGGTGTAGACGGGGTCTGCCGCATTCACCTGATAGAAGCCGAGTGCTGACATGACATACCAGGCAGACATGGAGCCTACGTCCTCGTTGCCGATGATGCCTGCCGGGGTGTTCGAGTACATGGTGTCGAGGATGTAGTCGACCGTCTCCTGAGTTTTCCACGGCTCCGAGGTCCAGTTGTAGAGGTAGGGGATATGGTGGGAGGGCTCATTGCCGAAGGCCACCTGACCCATCATCCCGGTCATGTCAGCGGTCTCCGACCCCTGACTCTCGGCGGCGAAGGTGGCATCCAGATTCTGCTTGAAGGCCTCTTCTCCGCCCATCGCGGTTTTCAGCCCCTTGATGTCATGGGGCACAAACCAGGTCCACTGCCAGGCGTTGCCCTCGGTATAGTTGCCGGTCTCATGTTCGGTGCCATAGGGATCAAACGGCGTCATGAAGGAGCCATCGATCATCACCGGACGCATGAAACCGGTCACCCCGTACTGGGCGTATTCGGCCGCATTGTGGTCGAAGTAGCGCTGGTAGCCATTTGAGCGGGCAAGATAGCGCGCTTCGGCCGCCGGGTTGCCAGCTGCTTTGGCGATCCGGGCGATGGCCCAGTCGTAGAAGGCGTTTTCCAGACCGTAGGAGACCGACTCTAGGGTGTAGTCAGCGAACACGGGCTGACCATCGATCCGCTGCACCGCTGGCGCAAAGCCGTTCTTCTCTATGTAATCGATGTGGTTGGTCAGGGTCTTGTCCAGCACCGCCTTGTCCCACTCGGTTGCCAGCATGGGGTAGTTGGTATAGGTGGAGCTGTCGATGGCGGCCTTGAGCGCCAGGTTTTTCTCCTGCGTGGTGAAGGCCTCGGGGTATTTGGTGATGGCATCGGCAATCACTACCACCGCCGGATAGCCCACCATGGTGCCGGTCTCATCCCCCAGGTGTTCCCATTTGGGCAGCAGGCCGCTCTCCAGATACTTCTGGATCAGGTTTTTGGCATATTGCACGGCGCGGGTGGGTTCGGTGATGGTCTTGAGCGGGTGCAACGCCCGCTGGGTGTCCCACAGGGAGTAGACCGAGAAGTTGGGCTGCTCTTCGCTCGCCTGACCATAGTGGATCGAGTAGCTGCCTTCCCCCTTGGCCTGCGCCCCTTTGCCCATGCCGCGGTAGCTGCCATCCACATCCTGATGGACGATGGGGGCGATCTTGGTGTGATAGAGGGCAGTGTAGAAGATCTCGCTTTGCTTCTTGCTGCCCCCCTCTATGGTGAAGTTGAGGGCGTTGGCCCACTTGTCGCGGGCATTGGCGCGGGCCTCGTCGAACGAAACATCCCCTTCGGCCTGGTAGTTTTTCCGTGCGCCGGTGGCATCAACCGCCGAGAGGGCCACTTTGGCATTGAGCTGGGCAGAACCGCCCTCTTCAAACTCGACGTAGGCGGTGACATCGGCGTTGGATTTGGCCTTGTGTTCGGCGCTCAAGCCCTCTACCGGCACCCCCCCGGCGAGGAGGTAGACCCCTTTGATCTTCTTGTCGAAGGTCGCATAGAAGAAGATCTTCTGGTTTTTTGCCCAGCCTGAGAAGTGGGTGGCATCCCGCTCGCCGGTGATGGTGTAGCCATCTTCGCTGACGGTGAGTTTGTTGCGCAGCGAACTCGAGCCCCAGTCGCTGTTGAGGATCGAGTTCAAGTCGATCTTCAACCGTTGGGGTTGGCCCTGCGGATAGGTGTAGCGGTGAAAGCCCACCCGCTCGGAGGCGGTCAACTCGGCCTTGATGCCATTTTCGGCGATACGCACCGCATAGTAGCCAGGCTCGGCCAGCTCCGACTTTTTGTCCATTTTGACCGAGATGGCCTTGCGGTAATCATTGTTCGGCTCGATGTATTTGGCCTTATCTTCGGTAAAGGGCAGGAACAGAATATCCCCCAGCCCCCCCATGCCGGTGCCGGAGAGATGGGTGTGGGAAAAACCGAACAGGGTGTCTTTGTCGAAATGATAGCCGGAGGAGGAGTGCCACCCTATCAGTTCGGTATCCGGCGAGAGTTGCACCATGCCTTCCGGTACCACGGGGCCGGGAAAAGTGTGACCGTTAAAGCCAGTGCCAACAAATGGATTCACGTATTGCAACACATTGGTTGGCGTTGGCTTTTGATCGTCGTTATCGGTGCTGCTGTTATCTGAATCGCAGCCGGATAACATGGCCAGGGTGCTGGTCAGGGTAATGGCCAGAATATTTTTCTTGAACATATGGAACGGCTCCATCGGGTAGGGGTGAGCTGTCAGAATTTATTTTTCTGATGCCGGAGCGATGCCTGAGCAATATTAAGACTCGGCACTGTCAATCCCGGCGAGTGCTATTATTCCCATGGCCCCTGTTTCATCGACAGAGTAAAAAAGTGTCATTCACTAGACTTTTGTGACAAGGCTGTCTGTTTGTGATCCGTGTATCATCTGATGCAGCACTTCATATTTTTTTTGAGTGTTCTTGTGAATCGACCAAAAAAGAGGCCCAAAGGAAGCTTTGGGCCTGAACATATATTGGCAATCAATGATGGTTATTTATTATCTGAGCCGGTCGGTTTTTGCGCCGTCATGATAAATTTCAACTCACCGCCAGCCAGAATATCGCTGTGGTTGAAGGTCAGGTTTTCCCCCAGCGGTTTGCCATTGATGGTGACGGATTCCACATAGATATTCTGGGGGCCATTGTTTTCGGCGATCACGGTGAATTTCCCGCCATCGATATCCATCGTCACCTTGTCAAACAGCGGCCGACCTATGGTGTAGACCCTTAACCATCCCCTCATATGAGCGAGGCGTGGCGCGGCTTCTGAGGTATGATCGCCATCCTTGACCAGCTAATA
>NZ_JAPCJA010000085.1:0-9844 GCF_027707745.1 Aeromonas sp. QDB23 | reverse complement strand
TTCTCTCGATTTCATTCAATACCCCCGATTGTCTCATCGTAACAATCGGGACTGTCTGTGAAAATCAGGATACCTCAGTTGTCAGGTCCTGCATCGAGAAAACCGACTACCCGTTCCCGGAGGAGTTGGTGCTGTCAACACCGTCCCGGTGAACGGTTACATGGTTCACTTTGCACCAGCCACAGCAGATTAATCCAGTCGCTGATCTGAGCTTCGCGCAGTAACGCTTGTAACTGTGCATCGCTTAAATGGGCGAACAAAAAAGCGGCGCGCCACGGGGTTTGCTCGCCGGGCGCGTGGTTCTCTAACTCTTGGTGTAGCTCAGCGTCAGTGAATGGCTGCCAGACTAATGGTGCAAGCGGGTACTCCCTTTCGCGCGCCTGCTCTGCCTCTTCCAAAGCCGCTTGCCATTCAAAACCGAGTGACGCGAGCATGATGTCGCGCAGATAATCACGTGGCCTGCCCTCGCTCAGTGCCAGCATACCATCGCTAAACAACAGCAGCGCCAGTTGTTCAAGCGCCGAAAAAGGCTGATTCAACAACCCTCTCTGGCATACTTGCGCCACTGCGCTGGCATCATGCCCCCACAGCAAAAGTTCGATCACTTTGTCACAATAACTTTGTGCAGCTTGGCTCAAAACCGGTTCGACAAAGGGTTGATGCGCCACTTCCAGTACTAACCAACCTTGGCGAGCCACTAAATCGCGATAGTGCAGTACCTGCTGCACAATAGGCAGCAGCGAAGCCCTTTGCGCTTGGTTTAACGCCTGAATATTTCTGTGTATCGCTTCACTTAGCGAGAGTTGGCTCATGCGCTTTTCACTCCCTTCATTTACTGCTACTCAGCTTGCGGTGAACAAAACGCCGCGTAATCGGCAATGCGTGCGCTTAATCGCTGGGCAGCGCCTAAATGCACACAATAAGGCAAGTGCTCATCAGGCCGTTGGCCTTTGAAGGTTTGCCCAGCATGGGCGCGCGCTGCAAAGTACCACGCGGCTAAGTAATCATCGGGGTTCCAGTTCATCATCTGTCCTACTTGCTTACACTTACCTCAGCATGCCACCTTTAACCTTGCCTTTATCACCACACTTTCGGCACAAACTGGCAGCGCAGTTGGCCGCGTAGCCAGTTATCTTGCTGGATGGTTTGGCGCAAACCGCGGTGGTAGTCGTTAAAGGTGCCGAGCATCAGCACGCACTCTTGGCGGCGGCTGTTTTCATGGCGGCACAGGCTGAGGGTTTGGCCATCAAACTGCGCGTAGAGGGTGAAACCATAACGGCCATCTGCGGTGCTTTGTTTCACCGCTTGCGCCGGTTGCTTCGCCAAGAGATCGAGCGCCAAGGGCTCGCTCTCGCGCCATTTTTTATTAAAGTACAGCTCGCTATTTTGCAGCACACATTGCACGCGCTCGCCATATTTGGCGTTTTCACGCGCCAGCTCCAACTGCGCTTGCTGCTCTTTCAGCGCTTGCTCGCGTGCTTGTTGCTCTGCCAAACGGCGCGCTTCACGTTGCCTATCCAACTCGGCTTGTTTTAGCTGCGCGTCATACTGCTGCTCGGGGGTTAGTGCCAGCCATTGGGCTTCGCTCATGCCCAATGGGTAACTGGCGCACGCCGTCAGCAGCAAAGCGCACACCACACTGCTCAAATAGGGTTTGAGTGGGTTTAAGTTAGGTTTCATTACATTTCTCCCCTATTTCGATGCCATCAACAAAAATGGTGCGGTGTGCAAACGCCAAAAACCAATTACTGTCCGGCTCGTACCAAACGGACGTGGTGGTAGCTGCTCTCACTGTTGACGTAGACGAGACCACTGATGAAGCCGACGTACCACGCGAGGCCACTACTGCCGGCACTGGGCGAAGACGACCAATAAGCATAATCCGGCGTGTTAGGAAAAGCCCTGATGTTGATGGTCGGCCGTTGGTAGTTGTCACCAAGGCATACGCCATTGGTATCTATCACATACTTACCATTGGGGCGCGCTGAAGGCTTACGCCCTTTTGAGCAGTAGACTAAAGAATCCAGCTCTTCAACTGTGGGTAAACGCCAAGCCGTTGCCGTTGAGACCGCAATTTGGTGTGTTAGCTTGGTTGCGTCATGCCATGTATATTCATCCGCCTCACCGTTGCAGGTTTTGCCATCCCAGCGTTGACCTAGGCTACAGCGCATCCAAGTGAGGTTGGTCGCTTTGTCGTAGACAGTGGCACCAGCGTTAACCTCATACACTGACGTACTCTTATCAAGCACCAGCCGAACATAATTACCCGAGAGTGGTTTTTGATAAATTGTTAAGCCCGATTCAAATCCAACTATTCCTATTTTTTCACTCTCCACACTATTAACCGATGACGTCCAATAATCGGAGTTAACTTTCGGCGTATTGGGGAAAGCTGTTAAATCGATACGAGGTTGTGAATATTCTTCAAAGCAAGATTGTTGGGCGACATATTTTCCACTTGGAAGTGCCTTGTACTCATAACCTTTAGAGCAAAATATTAACGTTTCTAATTCATCTACCGTTGGCAGTCGCCAAAAGGGTTTTCCCACTTCTCTGGTACCAGTCACGATACCATTTGCGCTATTAATGACGGAAATTAAATCATCACTATTGAATTCTGTAGCCGTACCACTACATGTTTGACCGTCCCAGTTTTGGCCAACACTACAGCGCGCCCAAGTTAAGTTAGTGCGTTTATCGCTCACAGTCCCATCGTTATTGTCAATATATTCAGCCTGCCCAATAGAGCGAACCAAACGGATATATCCAGCAGCCTTTTTATGGTAATTGAAGAGTAATCCTTCCGTGAACATGACAAACCAAGCCGTATCATCATATTTTTTTGTGGAAGACCAAAACACGCCCGTTGCAGCACTCCCAGGGAACACTAGCTGGTTTATCGCTGGTATATTGCAACTCGAACGTTGAAGGTCTCGTGGATCACTCGTTCCTCTGGTGCGTAACGTGGCCAACTCTTCATGGGTAGGTAGTCGCCAATCACGACCTAAAGATGCGTATTTTTTTATAGCATCATTCCAACTAATCCCTAACGGGACACCTGTACAAGCACTGCCATTCCAGTTCAACCCTTCCGGACAGCGTTTCCACTCAAGCCCTGTTTCGTTATCAAGCACGATATCGTTTTTAATGGTGTAACGACTATCAGGTGCCCAGTTTTCTTTACTACAGTTATTAGCCTGCGCAAAAGAGATACTGGTGCAAAACACAGTGACTAGCCATAACGCTTGTTTTATTTTCATCTAATTAACTCCAATCGATTTAGGGCTATCATCATGGTTATCTTTACGATAGCTTCTAAGTACCAATTTCATCTGTCTTTTTTCAACACGTTGTATCACTAAAGGGAACTAACTCCATATTGTTATGCGATTCATTCAAATGTCCTGGCTTATCCCTGCTTAATGTGATCCTGTTTAAAAAAATCCCATGCGGCGTTTTTTGCCGGTGGGGTGCTGCTCTAAATAACGGGCTAGTTCATCAAATACGCCGCTGTGATTGGCGTATTCCACGACCTGCTTGGCCGATTCAAACCACTCTAGAGTGCTTGGCTGACGCTGGCGAATGTGCTCGCTGAGATCGACCATGGTGATGGTGCTGTCTTGTCCGGTGCGCAGAATTTGCTCTATCACTTGCTCACTCACGGCATCGACCCAGCCTTTGAGATCCGCACCGGAATGCCCCTCACTCAGCTCAGCAAGCTGGCGGTAGTCGAGCGGTTCAATCGGTAAATCAGCGAGTAAACGTTGCAAAATATCTTGCCGCGCTTTGGCATCTGGCGGGCTTACAAATAAGGTGAGATCAAAACGCCCCGGGCGACGAAAGGCGGAATCCACATCCCACGGTGCGTTGGTTGCGCCAATCACCAATAGGTTTTCATTGTCGCTTTCTACGCCATCCAACTCTGCCAGAAAGTGGTTGATGGTGGTGGTCAGTGAGGTGTGGCGCAGCAGTTCGCGCTTGCGGCCGAGGGCATCAATTTCATCAATAAAAATCACTGCCGGTTTGTGGGCGCGTGCCGTCGCAAACAGGGCTTGGATGTTTTTTTCACTGTTGCCAAGGTACATATCCAAAATATCGTCGATGCTGACGTTGAAAAACGCGGCGTGACACTCACCCGCGATGGCACGAGCAAAGTAGGTTTTTCCGCAGCCCGGCGGCCCGTAAAGCAGCAAACCTCCGCCTGCGGATTTGTTAAAACGTTTAAACAGCGCAGGGTTTTTAAAGGGCTCGATAATTTTCATTCTTGCTTGCTGTTTTAGCTCATCCAAACCGCCAACGTGTGAAAAATCAACGAAATATTTGCTACTCAGCGGGCTAAAGTGGCGCGCTGTCGGGGGCGAGTTGTCCGCGGGTAGCGGCTCAGCTTGTTCATTCATCGGGGGTTTCCTTGGTATTCGTCAATCCGTGCCAACCTTTGGCCTTCCACACTTTCCAGTTGGCTCTGCAAACCTGCCAACGTTAGCTTGGTGAGTGGGCGGAGAGTTTATGTTGCAACCAAGCCAGTAAACGACTTAGCCAATAAGCGTTCAGCGTTAATACTGCGGCAATCCCGCCACTGATTAAGAAAGTGATGAGATCCCACTCTTGCGGCGGAAAAACCTGCGTTAACATCAGCAGCATAAGGCCAAGCGCGGGGAGCTTCTCATCCCAGCTAAACACCCAAACGGTAAGAGCAAAACTGGCTAACAGCAACCCTACCCTGATCCCACCCATGAGATCTTCACTGGTTAAATTCGGCCATAGGTGGGTCGTGATGCCGAGCAGCGCCAATACGGCATACGCTAGCCCCGATTGGATCTGTCGACGCACCTGTTGATTGAGTTGCTTTGCCACTTCGCGGTTGAGGGGATCAAAGCGTAAAATTTTCTGCAACAGGCGCTGCTTTTGCCAAGGGGAGCTACTGTATTGCGCCAGCAACTCCAGCGCGAAGGCATCTTGTGGCTGGTGCTGTAGATGCTCACGCAAGAGGGTTTTGGCTAAATCAGGGCGCAAACAGAGCGAGCCATACAACTGCGCAAGATGCAGCCGCGCTTCGCGATGCCAAGGGTCGAGCGACAGCGCTTCAAGCAAATGGAACTGCGCTTTGCTAATCTGCTGCTGATGGAGCATCACCTGCGCAAGATTATCGTGGTTGTCGGCATCGTGATACGCCAACGATAACGCGCGTTGAGCACACTGCTCTGCTTGTGTTAGCCGATTAAGACGCAGCGCGATTTGGGTTTTAATGAGCCAGAAAAAACTGTGTGAATGGCATTGGCTTTGCAGCCGCTGCGCCGCTTGATCTGCCTCATCAAAGGCTTGTTGGCTATAGAGTGCCAACAAATGGTAAAGCGCTGCCGCCACATCGGTATGATCACTGGCGAGTTGGCGCTGCGTTTCATCAAGCAGTTGTTGGTAGCGGTTAAGTTGATACAAAAGCTCCAAGCGATCAATATGCTCCATCACCCATTCCCTCGGCTTGGATTCACCAGTTCAATGCAGCCTTGGCAGCGATAGTGCATGCAGGCAAGGCTCAGCAGGTACGGCACAATAAAATAGTCAGGATTGATTGGAATGGCCGCTACCATTGTGGCGATCCCCACCCCTTGCACTGCCCACAACTTACGCGGCGGGTAGTAGTGCTTCCACATCGCCCATGCCCCATTTAACCCAAATAGCAGTATTAGCAACACCAACCAATACAGGGGCAAGGCAAACTGTTTGAGCCAAATGGTCATAAAAGTGAGGTGGCAAAGTACCAGCAACAAATGCCACAGCAGCGTGCGTAAGGTTAAGCTCATCACTAACCGAAGTTGTGCCAGCGAATCGGACTGCGTGCGTAACCGGGTAAAGAGTGTGCGAGGTAACATCATGGCTGCCATCCCTGCTGTGCGTACAACTGCCACACGGTTAGGCAAGGTGCTTTACCTTGATAACAGCGCAAACGATGATGATTTTTGCCTGAAATGGCACTCAACTGAGGCTCTAGCGCAGCCTGTTGCCGCAAGTACTGTACGCTACGCTGCATGATGGCTTTATCGTCAGGGTAGTAATCAATATCGTCGATTTGTTGCAACCGCGTTTCGGCGTACGCCAAGGCCTCGGTTTTATCTAAACCAAACAGTGTGATAAAGCCCAAATACTCATCGATATGCGCGATGATGTTCTCTTGCCATATGCGGGCATCGAGCAGTTCAAATCGGATCACCTGCGGCCACACCTTGGCGGCACTTTGCACATCACCGCGCGCCAGGTATTGATCGATTTGGTGCTCTAACAGCAGAGCAAAAAAGTCATCAATAACAATGCCTTTGCCGCTGCCATTGTCGGTAAGGTAGATCGGCACAGCCGTGAGGGAGTCATCATTCTTTACCCGCTTCGCCCATTGCAAGCAGTGCTGTTGGCTTGGCCAATCTGCCCACGGCCACCAAGGCTGGCTCGCTTTTAGCTGATGATCCAACTGCTGAAACTGTTCAAGCTGTTTTGCCATACGTTTTTTCAGCCAAGCACTAAAGGTGATGCTTTGCTCAGCAGTACTGCTTTGCAATAGCGTTTGCAACTCGCCACGTAAAAAAGGCCGATCCTGCTTAAAACGAAAGCGTTCGTTCAGCAGTGCAAGGCGGTTTTGTAGATAAGCCTGCTGTGAAAACTCGTTTTGATTTTGCAGCACTTCTTGCAATAGCTGATTATCGTAAGCGAGATAAGGCAAGGGCCAATCGTCATCACCTTGGCACTGTGCCAGCGCATACTGTTTCTGCGCCCGAGGGATTAGGCGAGCGTACTCGCCCTCTTCAAGGTTTAAGTAATAAGGCACAGGCATAGGAGATAGAGGGTCGCTGTCCGTTGCTACACCAAGCTCTAGCATGCTCAGCGCGTAAACCACAGCACCGAGTAACCCTATACCCAGCAACACTAACCCAAGCCTTTTTGTTTGCTTCAATTGCTGCATCCGTGCCTACTCTTATTTTTATACCCTAAAATACGCCATTATTTTCCTACTTATAGACCATTAGTCTTTGTGGTAATAGCCTGTAATAACCATTAATACAGCAGCCATTTAACGTATCTTTCACCCAAATATCAATGCAGATATATCATTAATCAATTAGAACATTTAATATCAAAAATAAAACCATACCTAATAATGACATTATGATAGGAGGTAAAATGAGATTACGGGGCTGACGAGACATAAACCGAAGAACGATGTAGGATGGAAAAGCTATTAACAATGCAGCAACCGGACTAAAAACGACAAAATGTGCAACAGCATAAACGAACATAAAAAAACCATCACTAGCACCACCAAAGGAACTCTGATAGAACTCAAAAAATACACTCCAAACAGACTGGAAAAATTCAGTATTGTAGTTGACAAACGACATCAAAATCACACAAAAAATAATGTAAAAAAGCGCAATTAAAAGTAAAGAACATTGTTTAAAAGTTTTCAAAAAATCCTGTTTAGCTGTTTGATTCATATATTTACACCTCTATTTTTAGACTAATTTTTTCGTATTTGACATTACACACTGAAACACTTCTGTAACTTAAATGGCCCATAAATCGATCGCTACCCTTTCGAAAGAGTTGCCA
Source organism: Aeromonas sp. QDB23 (assembly GCF_027707745.1). Classification (NCBI taxonomy): domain Bacteria; kingdom Pseudomonadati; phylum Pseudomonadota; class Gammaproteobacteria; order Aeromonadales; family Aeromonadaceae; genus Aeromonas; species Aeromonas sp. QDB23. Next base: position 2,248 of record NZ_JAPCJA010000085.1, on the reverse strand, counting down.
GTAGATAGGTTTCAGCCAGCATTGTGGGGAACTATTACTCACCAGCATCACTGGGGGCAAAACTTCTCCTTGCTCCGCCCCGCAGCCAAAACCCAATTACTGTCCGGCTCGCACCAAACGGACGCGGAGGCCGCCGTTGCCCTTACTGTCGTAGTTGACGTAACCACCTTCGAAGTTGACGTCCCACGCGTTGCTACTATTGAAGGCATAGTGCGAAGACGACCAATACCATCCTAATGGCGTATTGGGAAATTGTTGGCTATTAATCGCTGGGCCATAGCAGCGGTATTCAACAATCGAGGCGAGCTCATTTTTATTCGGCAAACGCCAATCACTGTGCCCAGCAAAGGTATTTTGCTGCGCTTGCTGCAAAGCCTGCCACCAGTTAAAGGTACTGGCCGCGCCGCTACAGCTAGCGTCATCCCAGCTTTGACCAAGGCTGCATCGCTGCCAGATAAGCCCGGTTGTATGGTGGGTAACCGTACCATCACCGTTATCCGTAAAATCCGCGCTTGGCGTGCTGGCGGTGATAGCCGCATTTTCGATACCAGCACATAAGCTGCTAGCTTGGGCATTGGCCGCCAACAGTAGCCCCCATACCGCAATAGCTAGTTGCCAGTGATTATTGGTTGTCAACATAATGTTTATCCTTTTATCGCGAAACGTTTCACCGCGGCGGGCAAGCGCCTGCCCGCTGAATTGAAAATGATGCGCAGTACCCGATAGGCAACTGAGCAAGTTTTCGAATCACCTCTGCTTATTTACCAATAAACCATCACTGCCCGACTCGTACCAAACGGACGCGGCTGTAGTTGAGTTTACTTTCATAAGTGACTTCACCATGGCTGAAGAATACGCCCCACGCGTGGCCACTACCGCTGGCATTGGGCGAAGACGACCAATACACATTATGTAGCGGTGTATGTGGGAAATAGCTTTGGTCTATCGCGGGTAATGTGCGCCCATTATGAACAATGCTGAGTAACTCAGTCACCGACGGCATGCGCCAATCGCTGGCGCCGCACAAACCTTCGACATTCACAGCATTCACAAAGGCTGCGGTATCGCACGAGCTACCTTGGCAAGAGCCGCCATTTTGCGTACCAGCATAACCACCATTATTGCTGTTATCGGGGTTATACCAAGTGTAAGTATGGTTAGCGTCTCGCAGGCCGCCGCTGCCAGCGGGTTGTTTGACTTCCCAAATCAGGCCAGTCACGTTATCACGCACACAGCTCCATTCGCTCGCGCTTTGTGGTAGCGGGTTGCCGCCGTTATCCAGCTTGGTAAAATCAAAGCCTGCCGCACCACCACCGATTTTTTGCAACTGGCCTTTACGAGCAAGCGCATCGCGGCCATGGTCGCCATCTTGCCCCTCATAGCCTTGTACTGGGCAATCTAAGTTGTTTTGGCTGACATCAGCGCACCAATCGATGCCGGTGTCGTTGAGCGGTTGGGTGGCGGCAAAGGCGGTCATTTCACCACTGGGGGCACTTTCACCGCTAGGATGCACAGCGGTAACTACCAAATGCCATACATGCGGGGTTAAGTTACTGATGCGAATCGGTGGCTGCACATTTTGCAACCAAGTGCCATCGATATTACTGGCGTAACTATCGGGTTCGATGCCCGGTTCCCGCGCGTAATACACATGGTAACTGGTGGCGCCTTCGACCGCGGGCCAATCGAGTAAAAAGCTGCTGGGGCCTTTAATAAGCCGAATATCCTTGACTGTAGATAATGTGTCTGCCTCATCTTGGTCACCACTTGACTCACTATCCCCTACTACACTGGTATTGCTTCCACTCGTCTCTACACTGTTTTCACCACAACCACTCAATAAAAAGAGAAGTAGTGAACTCAAAATGAAGAGAAAAAAGCCTTTATCTAATTTAACCACTTTATTTTCCTTTTAATTTTCCATACCGGAGTTTCGCTTTGAGCGGATAAATTAAAGGGCGAATACCGTAGCAACAACCCACTTGGCGTAAGAGTGCAAGAAATTGGCGTATAACTACGAGTTAGTCGTACTTTTATTATTTCAGGTGTAGTTGTAGTGGTCAACTAAATCCGGACACTTGGTTAGGCCGATCCTCGGCTTTTGCTGGCGGCATCCCGTCATTGTGTTGATGTGGACGCCGCCAGTTGTAGTGATCCATCAGGTAATAACTGATCATGTACAGAACCTTAAGCGGCAAGCGAATTAATAATACCGTCTAACGTGTTGTTTTGCTTGGATTTTCTCTGC